>DAIPXU010000015.1:0-15726 GCA_036783055.1 Burkholderiaceae bacterium
GGCGCCCTCGTCATTGAGCGTCTTAAAGCGTCGCACCTACATGGACTCCTCATAGAGGCGGGCGGGCCGGTTCGAGGAAGCATCGGCGAAGATGCCCAGATCCTTGCGCTCAACCAATTTGCCATTGAACGAGATCTGCTTGCCCTCGATTTCAATGCGGTCACCGGGGATGGCCACAATGCGCTTGATGTAATCCACCGACTCGTCTTTGGGATATCGAAACACCGCGACGTCGCCGCGCTGCGGCAGCCCAGTGGAGATGGCCAGCGTATTGAGCACGGGCACACGAATACCGTAGCTGTACTTCTTGACCAGTATGAGGTCGCCAATGCGCAGCGTTGGAATCATCGAGCCCGACGGAATGTTAAAGGGTTCAAAGAGAAACGAGCGCACCAGAAACACAACGAAAATCACCGGGAAGAAGCCAGCGGTGTACTCGAGCCAGCCTGGCCGTGGCGCACCGACAGGCCGCTGATGACGCCAGACTTGGCGGTCGAGAACCCAGAAGATGCCTGTGACCAGCGAGGCCAGGAAGAGGATGAGCGCGAAATTCATGATTGCATGGGCCCTTTGATATCTAGTCCTCTACTTTGAGAATAGCCAGGAAGGCCTCTTGGGGAATCTCCACCGTGCCCACCTGCTTCATCCGCTTCTTGCCTGCCTTCTGTTTCTCCAACAGCTTGCGCTTGCGGGTGATGTCACCACCGTAGCACTTGGCCAGCACGTTCTTGCGCAGGGCCTTGATGTTCTCGCGCGCAAGGATGTTCACCCCAATGGCCGCCTGGATCGCAACATCGAACATCTGCCGTGGTATCAACTCACGCAGCTTTGCAGCGAGCTCCCGGCCACGCGACTGCGCATTGGCCCGATGCACGATGACCGACAGCGTGTCGACTCGCTCGCCATTGATAAGGATGTCCATCTTCACCACATCCGATGAGCGGTACTCCTTGAACTCGTAATCCATCGAGGCATAGCCACGCGACACCGATTTGAGCTTGTCGAAGAAATCCAGAACAATCTCGTTCATGGGAATCTCGTAAGTGAGGTTCACCTGGCGCCCGTGGTAGCTCATGTTGGTCTGCGCACCCCGCTTACTTGTGCAGAGTGTCATGACCACACCAACATAGTCCTGGGGCATGAAGAGTGTGACAGTGACGATCGGCTCCCGAATCTCCTCAATCTTCACGGGTTCAGGCATCTTCGAGGGGTTGTCGACATCGATCAGACTGCCGTCCTTGAGCAAGACCTGGTAGACCACTGTTGGGGCTGTGGTGATGAGATCGATGTTGTACTCGCGCTCAAGCCGCTCCTGCACGATGTCCATATGCAAGAGCCCCAGGAATCCGCATCGAAACCCAAAGCCCAGGGCCTGAGAGACCTCGGGCTCAAACTGCAGGGCTGCATCGTTTAGTTGCAGCTTCTCAAGCGCATCGCGCATGATGTCGTACTCGCTGGACTCAACGGGGTAGAGGCCCGCGAAGACCTGCGGCTTGATCTCTTTAAACCCCGGCAAGGGCGAGGCGGCGGCTTTCTGCGCGAGGGTGACGGTATCCCCCACCTTGGCCGCCTTGAGCTCCTTGATTCCCGTGATGATAAAGCCCACCTCGCCAGCCGAGAGCGACTCCTTGTTAACCGACTTGGGGGTGAAGACCCCCAACTGCTCGACCATGTGGGTGGTTCCTGTGGCCATCAGAAGGATCTTCTCCTTGGCGCGCAAGGTGCCATTGACGACCCGCACGAGCATGACAACGCCCACGTAGTTGTCGAACCAAGAGTCAATGATGAGCGCCTGCAAGGCCTCATCTGGGTTGCCTCTGGGTGACGGAATGCGATCGACGATCATCTCGAGGATCTCGCGAACCCCCTCGCCGGTCTTGGCACTGGCCCGAATGGCGTCCTCGGCCGCCAGGCCAATCACATCCTCAATCTCTGCAATGGCATTGTCTGGGTCGGCTGCAGGAAGATCAATCTTGTTGAGCACCGGGACCACCTCGACCCCAAGCTCGAGTGCCGTGTAGCAGTTTGCGACTGTCTGCGCCTCCACTCCCTGAGACGCGTCGACAACCAGTAACGCGCCCTCGCAGGCCGAGAGGGATCGGCTCACCTCATAGGAGAAATCGACGTGGCCCGGTGTATCGATGAGATTAAAAAGAAACTTCTCTCCGGAGAGAGCGGTGTAAGCCAAGGCGGCCGTCTGGGCCTTAATGGTGCTGCCCCGTTCGCGCTCGAGATCCATCGAGTCGAGCACCTGGGCTTCCATTTCGCGATCCGACAAGCCGCCGCAGAGTTGAATGATTCGATCGGCAAGCGTGCTTTTACCGTGGTCGATATGGGCAATGATCGAGAAATTCCGAATGTGCTGCACGCCTGCTTTCCATTAGTCAAAAACAACGACGGCGGGATATCCCGCCGCCGAAAAAACGCCTGCGCCCCGAGAGAACTAGGGCCGCACCGGTATGAACAAGACACCATCGCCCCGGCGAACCAGCAACACCACCGTGCGCTTTCGGTCCAACCGCTCCACAAGCCCGGTGAATTGCTGCACCGAGGCAATTTGAGAGTTGTTCACAGAGAGGATTATGTCACCCTGGCGAATCCCAGCCCTTTCGGCCGCCCCCTTCACGCCGGTAACAGCAACACCCCCGGCGCCCCGGGCCTGGTCTCTCTGCTCCTTGGATAGGTCACCAACCGCAATGCCAAGCCAGTTCACGCTGGCCTTCTCAGTGGGCTTCTCCGGTGAAGTGGCCGCTGTTCGCTCGGCCTCCAGCTCCGCCACTTGCACATTGAGTTGCTGGGCCTTGCCCCGACGCCAAATCTCGAGGGTGGCCTGGGTGCCAGGGCGGGTATTGCCCACGAGTCGGGGCAGATCCGAGAACTTCTCGACCTTCTTTCCGTTGAATGCGGTGACGATGTCTCCCGCCTCGACCCCGGCCTTGGCGGCGGGACCGTTGGGCTCGACATTACGAACCAAGGCGCCAGATGTGCTCTTGAGGCCCAATGCCTCCGCGACATCCCGCGAGACCTCATCGATGGCCACACCGATGCGACCACGAATCACCCGACCCGTGGTCTTGAGTTGGTCGGCAACCCGTTGGGCTTCATCGATGGGAATAGCAAAAGAGATTCCCATGAACCCACCCGTGCGGCTGTAGATCTGGGAATTGATTCCAATGACCTCGCCATTCATGTTCAGAAGCGGGCCGCCACTGTTGCCCGGATTCACCGCCACATCGGTTTGAATAAAGGGGAGGTAATCGCCTGTGTCACGGCCCTTGGCGCTGACAATCCCCGCGGTGACCGTGTTCTCTAGGCCGAAGGGTGAACCAATGGCCAAAACCCACTCACCCACCTTGAGTTGATCGGGGTTGCCCGATTTAAGGCTGGGCAGATTGCTGGCCTCAATTTTGAGCAGGGCGACATCCGTACGCCGATCAGAGCCAATAATCTTGGCCTTGAACTCACGCTTGTCTGTGAGAGTGACAATGACCTCGTCGGCCCCATCCACCACATGGTGGTTCGAGAGAATGAAGCCATCGGGGGAGACGATAAAGCCAGAACCCACCCCTCGGGGCCGCTCTTGCTGGGAATCCGCTGGCGGACCAAAGCCCGGGTGTCCGGGCGGCGCAAAGCGGCGGAAGAACTCAAAAAATGGGTCGTTTTCATCGATTTGGGGGGCGCCGCGGGGCTTGGCCTTCTCCACCGTTCGGATGTTGACCACCGCTGGACCGGCCTTCTCCACCAGTTGAGTGAAATCGGGCAGTCCCCGGGGCCCGGCCGGGGCAGATTGGGCGATGGCCAGCGGCGCAGCAACCACGAGGGCCATGAGAGGTGCCAGCCGAATCGCCCATGCAAGCACCCAAGCCAGCAAGCGGTTCAAACTGGGATTGTCCGCAGGCGCGCGGAGCAAGAGCGGTGGATTGGAGTTCATACCCCCTAGGGTAGCGGGGATGGGAGCACTTTGTCAGCCAACGCCATGACAGTGGTTGGGGGAACCTCTCCAACCGCACTGACAAGCCAGCCCGAGTGCTGCTTTGCGGCGATGCTCATGCCGGCAAGGGAGGTGGCAGGCTTGTGGGCGGGTTGACCGCTGCCGTATTCCTGGAAGACCGAGACGACCACCAGGCCATCTCCGAAAAGAATCTGTCGGGTCTTGCCATCGGCCGACTGCATGGCGGCGAGCGGCCGAAACCCGTTGAGGGTCGGCAATTGTCCCAGCTTGGATAGCTCCACCGGCTTGAGGCCGTTGGAGCGTTCCTTCCAACCAGTTTGCCCCTCGTATCGGGACTTGATGACAGGGGGCTTGCGATGGAACTCGATCTCGGTGAAGGCGAACTCGCCCTTGGGCTCCCCTGAGGGGTCGATTTGCTGATGCTTGAGCACCAACGAATTTTTGCGATCGACCCAGCAGCGCACCCCCCAGCGATAACCATCGACTGGCTGCAGTTCAATGAGGTCAGCAGGCTGGCCAGCCACCCTACCACCATCGGTGATTTTCACCCGATAGTGGCGCAGGACTTCATCGGGCGTGCCGTAGAAGACTCTAGGAAAATCGGGCCTGGCCACTGGGTCTCTGCTGACCTTGACGACTTTTTCCTTGGGCAGATAGGTCTTGCCCGAGTCACTCAGTCGGATGATTTCACGTGGCTCGCCATCGAGCATTTCTACCCGCAACTGCACGCCTGTGGGTGCAGCCTTTTGAATCACGCGGGCCGTTGAGAGTCCTTCGCCATGATCAAACACGTAAGTGCCGGTGAAACTCAGTTCACTATTGGCTTTCTGAATCTTGGCCAGAAGTTTCTGCGGATGGACCTTGGCATAACGATCCGAGGCGCTCAGCACGGCGGGCGCACAGACCGCCAGAGTAAGGAGGCCCGCCACAATTGACCGCATGGGCATCATGGCCGAGCACGCTCCTCGGAGAGGCGCAGCCGCATTGGAAGGGAGCCATGGGTTTCAAGGAGCTGTCGGGTGTGGGCGTCCTCAAGCGAGGCACGAAGCACCACCACCCCCGCGGGCATCGCCGGCGCATAGACCGACGCCACGGGCGCATTGGCCGACCGGGCCGTGCCTGATGAGGAGGCCAGCTCAGCGGTAGATTGGGAACCACTCGGGGAGAACATCGACCAGAGACCAATGGAAACAAAACCCACCGCAGCAACCGATGCCGCCAGGGCGGGCCACACCCACTTGCTCCCCAGGCCTTTGAGGGTGCTCGGTCGATTCAGGGGGCTGAGCCATTGCCGACGAGTCGGAAAATGTATGGGCTCTTTCTCGATGGCCTTCGACACGCGCTGGACAAACCCTTGCTGCACATATGCATTCCCGTGTCCCCGGAGACAGTCACCGATGAGCGTGTAGGTTTCAAACTGCTGCCTGAGTTTGGGATTGCCTTGCATCGCGATGACGACCTGCTCGGCCTCAACGGCACGAAGATCGTCATCGAGCAGGCTGGAGACAGACTCTCGGTGGGTGGGATCGATTGGGGTGTAAGCCATAGACATTCTCCTACCAGCGCTTGTCATCGGGCGTATCGAGAAGCGGCCGCAGCTTTTCCGCAATGGCATCTCGTGCACGAAATATTCTCGAACGAACGGTGCCTATTGGGCAATTCATGGCGGCAGCAATCTCCTCGTAACTCAGCCCTTCAATTTCTCTCAACATCACAGCAGTGCGCAGATCCGCAGGAAGGGCTTCCATGGCCTGCTCGACCGTCTTGGCAATTTCCCTGGACAACAAGACCGAATCGGGAGTCTGAAAATCGACGGATGGCTCCAAAGACCCCATCGACGAGTCGTCCTCGTCGTCGGCTTTCATGAGGTCTGACATCGGAATCGGCCGGCGGTTCGATGCGCTGAGGTAATTTTTTGCAGTATTGACCGCAATTCGGTAGAGCCAGGTGTAAAAAGCGCTCTCGGCGCGGAACTGCGGCAAGGCCCGGTAGGCCTTGATGAAGGTCTCCTGCGCAATATCCTCGACTTCAGCGGGGTCTCGGACCAGACGCGAGACAAGGCGAAGAACCTTGCGGTGGTACTTGGAGACCAGGAGATCAAAGGCCCCCCGGTCGCCTGCCTGAACCCGGGCGACCAAGACCTGGTCGGTGTCTCTATCGCTCATGGTGCTTTAAACCTTCGCGAAGACAAGACTGCCGTTGGTTCCTCCAAAGCCGAAGTTATTCTTCAGGGCCACCGATGCCTTGATCTGCCTGGCCTCGTTGGCACAGTAGTCCAGATCACACTCGGGATCCTGATTAAAGATATTAATGGTCGGCGGGCTGACCTGATGGTGCAGGGCCAGCACCGTGAATACCGCCTCGACTCCGCCTGCGCCGCCAAGGAGATGCCCAGTCATTGACTTGGTCGAGTTCACGACAAGCTTCTTGGCCTGCACCCCAAAAGCTGCCTTGATGGCCTCGGTCTCGTTCTTATCCCCCAAGGGTGTGGACGTGCCGTGGGCATTGACATAGCCAACCTGCTCCGGCTGCACGGCGGCATCCTTTAGGGCGGCCACCATGCATCGGCGAGGGCCGTCCATATTGGGCGCTGTCATGTGATAGGCATCACCCGAGAAGCCAACCCCTGCAAGTTCTGCATAGATCTTTGCGCCCCGCGCCTTTGCATGCTCGAGTTCCTCGAGCACCATTACTCCCGCGCCCTCCCCCAGCACGAAACCGTCGCGATCGACATCCCATGGCCGAGAGGCGGTTGCCGGGTCATCATTTCGGGTTGAGAGCGCCCGGGCGGCGGCAAAGCCGCCGACACCCAGCGGTGAGATGGTGGACTCCGCACCACCGGCCACCATGACATCTGCGTCGCCGTACTGAATGAGCCGCGCCGCGAGACCCAGGCTATGCAGGCCAGTGGTGCAGGCGGTGACCGCAGCAACATTGGGCCCCTTGAGGCCTCGAAGAATGCTGATGTGCCCGGAAATCATGTTGATAATGGAACCGGGAACGAAGAAGGGTGAGATGCGCCTTGCACCCCGGTTGGTGTACTCAGTGTGCGTGTCCTCGATCATGGGCAGACCGCCAATGCCCGAACCCACCATGACCCCCATGCGCTCGGCGTTGGTCTCATTGATCACCAGGCCCGAATCATCCAGGGCCTGCAAGCCAGCGGCAATTCCATAGTGGATGAAGACATCCATGTGGCGGGCTTCTTTGGCCGCAATGTAGGACTCTATTGAAAAGTCCTTGACCTCGCCTGCGAAGTGAACGGCGAGACCGCTGGCATCGAACCGCGTAATGTTGGCGATGCCCGTCTTGCCCGCAACCAGATTGCTCCAGGACTCGGTGACGGTGTTGCCAACCGGTGACACGCATCCAAGACCAGTAACGACGACCCGACGACGGTTCATAGGATCAGCATAGGGAGGGGTTCAACCCCCCCGGCACAAAGCGATTGAGCAGACGCTTTTTGAGTCCGGGGAGCGGTGGCCGGCAACACACACCGGCCACGAGGTTTTATTTCTTGAGGTTATTGTTGATGAAGTCGATGGCCTGCTGGACCGTCGTGATCTTCTCGGCTTCCTCGTCGGGAATCTCGCATTCGAAGGCATCTTCCAGGGCCATGACCAATTCAACCGTGTCGAGCGAGTCTGCCCCTAAGTCGTCAACAAATTTGGACTCCGTCTTGATGTCCTCAAGTTTCACGCCAAGCTGCTCAGAGACAATGGCCTTGACGCGTTTCTCGATGTCTTCCATGTTTTCCTTCCTAATTTGAACAGGGGGCAAAGCGATGCGATTGTATCAGCACATCACCATCCCACCGTTCACATTTAGGGTAATTCCGGTGATGTAACCAGCCCCCTCTGAGGCCAAAAAGACGACAGATGATGCAATATCTGTTACAGATCCAAGACGTTGCGCGGGTATTTGCGCTGTAAGTCCCTGAATCTGCTCTGGGCTGAGCGAACGGGTCATATCGGTGTCGATGAACCCGGGCGCGATGGCGTTCACGGTAATGCCGCGGCTGGCAACCTCACGGGCAAGGCTTCGCGACATGCCCGCAACGCCCGCCTTGGCTGCTGCATAGTTGATCTGCCCTGCATTGCCGCTGACCCCAACCACCGAAGTGATGTTGATGATGCGTCCCCAGCGGGTTTTCATCATGGGGCGCAAGACCGCACGACTCAGGCGAAACACAGAAGAGAGGTTGGTCTGAATGACAGCGTCCCACTCTTCGTCCTTCATTCGCATGGCCAGGTTGTCCCGCGTGATGCCCGCGTTATTGACCAGCACATGGATGTTCCCAAAATCCTTAATGATTCCGTCGACCAGGGCCTCACATGCCCCGGCCTCCGTGACCTGCAGGACCCTTCCCTCGCCCTGAAGACCGGCCTGCGCGAGTCCCGCGGAGATGGCCTCGGCACCCGCCTGCGTCGTGGCCGTTCCGATGACGCGCGCACCCTCCTGGGCCAGCGCCATGGCGATGGCCTGCCCGATTCCTCGGCTTGCGCCCGTGACCAGCGCAATCTTTCCTTCGAGGACGCAATTCATTGAGTGGCCTCCAAAGCGGCATCCAGGCTGGCCTGGTCGTTGATATTCAGTACTGTGAGTTCGGGCGAGACGCGCCGCACCAGACCAGAGAGGACTCTGCCCGGACCGCACTCCACTACCGTGGTGATGCCATGGGACTTCAAATAGGCAATGGTCTCGACCCAACGCACAGGCCGCATGGCCTGGAGTGCCAATGCCTCTCTGATTGCGTCGGGCTCGGATCGAACCTGAACGTCGACGTTGTGAACGACTCCAAAGCGCGGTGCGCGAAGCGCCACGCCCGAGAGGCGCTCTCCCAATGCCCTGGCAGCGGGCGACAAAAGACTCGCGTGGAAGGGGGCGGAGACCGGCAGGAGCATGGCTCGCTTGGCCCCTGCAGCCTTAAGTGCCTCGCAGGCCCCCTCGACTGCGGGCGTGTGACCAGCAATCACCGTCTGGTCGGGGGCGTTGAAATTAACGGCCTCCACCACCGCATCGGGTCGACTCCTCAACTCACAGATGGCGCGGACCTGGTCGGCCTCCAGACCGATGATGGCCGCCATTGTTCCGCTGCCAACTGGCACAGCCGCCTGCATCTGCTCGGCACGAAAGCGAACGGTTCGTACCGCATCGGGGAGATCGAATACACCGGCGGCCGTCAGGGCCGCGTATTCACCAAGGCTATGTCCCGCCGCGAGCGAGGGCATGGTGCCTCCCGCCTGTCGATAGGCCTCGAAGAAGGCGACTCCTGCAGCCAGCATCACAGGCTGGGTATTGACGGTGAGTCCAAGCTGCTCGGCAGGCCCAGACTCAATCAGGGAGACAAGGTCCTCACCCAATGCCTCGGAAGCGGCCCTCACGCACGACATCACCACTGAATTGTTTGAGAACCCCCCCAGCATTCCCACCGACTGGGAGCCCTGACCGGGAAAGACAAACGCAAGTTGCTCTGACTTCATCCTCTTCCTCTTATGCTAGACACTCATTCGGGCGAGCACCGCTCCCCAGGTGAACCCGCCGCCCACGCCTTGCATCAAAACATTCTGACCCGCCTTGATTCGTCCATCGCGACGCGCGACATCGAGCGCCAAGGGAACAGAGGCGGCCGATGTGTTGCCATGCTGATTCACGGTCACCACCACGCGCTCGAAGGGGAGTTTGAGTCGGCGAGCGGCAAACTGAAGAATTCGAATATTGGCCTGGTGCGGAATGAGCCAGTCGACGTGATCGGCGGGCATGTTCGCATCGGCCAAAACCTCCCTTGCAGAGGAATCCAGCACTTCCACTGCAAGCTTGAACACCGCCTGGCCATCCATCGTTAGGAAGGGATGGCCCGTTGCCTTGCCATGCTGAATCCCACCCGCGGTTCGAAGAATATCGGCGTACTGGCCCTGGGCATGGAGTCGATGGGCGAGAAGACCAGGCGTTGATCCCGCACGAAGCACGACCGCGCCAGCGCCATCACCAAACAAGACACAGGTGCCACGATCATTCCAATCGAGAATTCGAGAGAAGACCTCCGCGCCAATAACAAGGGCCGTGCGGGCCTTGCCCTCCTTGATGTAGAGATCGGCTGTGGCCATCGCATAGACAAACCCGCTGCAGACCGCCTGCACATCGAATGCGAATCCCTGACCAATACCGAGTTTCTGCTGAACGAGACAAGCCGTCGAAGGAAACACCATGTCGGGAGTCGAGGTCGCGACAATGACGAGGTCGATGTCCCCGGCAGAAGCATTTGCATCCTGCATGGCCCTGCGGGCCGCCTCTGCACCCAGGTCGCTTGAAAAGACCCCCTCGGGGGCGATGTAACGCTGGGCGATACCCGTTCGTTCTTGAATCCACTCATCAGAGGTCTCAACGCCTCGCTTGGCCATCTCGGAAGCGAGTTGCTGATTCGAGACGGGATCGCCGGGGAGGGCATGACCAGTGCCGACAATCTGAGAGAAGTATTCCTGAGCCACGGCTCAATATCCCTTGACCAGTGACTCGGCTATGCGCTGATTCAGGCCATGAGACGCAGCATCGGAAGCCCGCTCGATGGCATGCCGAAAGGCAAAGGCATCGGCCGATCCATGGCTCTTAAAAACAATTCCCCGCAAGCCCAAGAGCGCTGCACCGTTGTAGCGGCGATGATCGACTCGTCGGGCAAACCGCTTGAGCACGGGCCTGGCGATAAGCGCACCAACTCGCGTTGACCAGGAGCGCGTGAACTCCTCTTTGAGGAAGCCGCCCAGCATCTGGGCCAGGCCCTCGGAGGTTTTCAACGCCACATTCCCAACGAAGCCGTCACAGACAATCACCTCGGCGGTGCCCTTAAAGATGTCATTGCCCTCGACATTGCCAAGAAAATTAAGACCGCTTGCGCGCAACAGGTCCCCTGCCTGCTTGACGGTCTCGTTGCCTTTAATGATCTCCTCGCCGACATTCAATAGCCCAATGCTTGGACGCTCGGAACCGTGCAGAGAGGCCACCAGGGCCGACCCCATTAGCGCAAACTGCAATAAGTGCTCGGCACTGCACTCCACATTGGCACCAAGATCGAGCATCAGGGTGGACCCGCCCGTTCGATTGGGAAGCGATGTGGCGATGGCCGGGCGATCGATGCCTTCGATGGTCTTCAAGACATATCTTGAGATGGCCATAAGGGCGCCGGTGTTGCCCGCGCTGACCGCAGCCTGGGCGCGACCATCGGAGACCTGCTCAATGGCCATGCGCATCGACGAGCGGCGTTTGGCCTTGAGCGCTACCGCAGGCGGGTCGTCCATGGCCACCACCTCGTCGGTATGGACCAGCGAAAGCCGCGTGTCATAAGAATCGAGAGACCCGCCCTGGGCAAGCACAGATGCTCGAATTCGCTCCTCGTCGCCCACCAGAACAATTCTGTGGGCGGGGTGCCGACTCAGAAAATCAAGGGATGCTGCAGTGGTGACCGACAACCCATGGTCACCGCCCATGGCGTCAATGGCCACACAGACCGATTCGTCGGGCATGGGAGTGGGTCTGTTCCTATCTTCTCGGAACGAGACTCAACCTAAAAAGTATCGAGACGAAGGCCTTGGCGGGTTTATGCCTCGGCCACGGGGGACTTCACCACCTTGCGACCACGGTAGTAGCCCGAGGGACTGATGTGGTGGCGACGGTGGACCTCCCCGGTGGTGGGCTCAACGGCCACTGGGGGTTGATTCAAAAAGTCGTGCGAACGATGCATGCCGCGTTTTGAGGGCGATTTCTTATTTTGCTGAACGGCCATGATTTTCTCCAGGCAACTTCAAAACCCTCAAGTATACGGGAATTTCCGCCCAAACGACTGAATGCTCAGCGATTTTCGTCGACCGCCCCGCCACGAAGAAGTCCCGCCAAGCCAGCAAACGGCCGCAATCGATCCTTCGAATCATTTGCGTGGGTTGGCGGATTGCAGTCGGGGTGCGTGGGGGTCTCGGCCACCGCAATGCGCAGCTCGTCTCCCACAAGACTGCTAAGCGTGGCACCATCCTCCTAGGAGAGTGTCTCTCGATCGTCGCTCTCAAGGTCCAAGGCTTCATCGGCTTGGCTGGCCGAATGAAATAGGGCATAGGCCATCGATCTAGCAAATGACTGGCGAATCGGCTCCAGGCATCGCCCACACGGGTATGAGACCTCGGCCAACATTGTCAGCGAGAGGGCTTCGCCGTCGAAGGCAACATCGACCTCGATTGGGGCTTGAAGTTGCACGCCCTCGGGCTTCAGACGGCCGAGAAGGTCTTGCGACTCCAAGCGAAACCGGTGTTCGAACCCCGAGGGGTGCTTCACCTGCCAGTGATGCTTGGAGATGGGCTCATCAACGGCGGGGATCTCAAGTGCAGGCATTCGGGAATCATAGGACCGATGCGAGAATGTTGCATGCCATCGATCATTCTGGCCTCCACAAGTCCATTTCGGGCCGCCTTGCTCAGGCAGCTCGGGGTGAATTTTACGGCCATTGCGCCCCTTACCGGGGAATCGGCTCTTGAAAACGAAGCACCCGAGGCCACGGCTGCGAGGCTTGCCCAAGTCAAGGCCATGGCGGTCTCGTATAGAGAGCCTGAGGCGGTCGTGATTGGGTCTGACCAGGTCGCACTCTGCGAGGGCCGAGTGCTCGGAAAACCCGGCGACCGCGAGCGGGCCATGGCGCAACTCCAATACCAACGCGGCAAAACCACAGCGTTCTTCACGGCCGTCTGCTTCGTTCAGGGAGGCACTGTGCTCTTTGAGGACTTGATCACAACCCGCGTGAGATGGCGCTCTGCACAAGAGCTCACCGATGCTGTGTTGGAGCGCTACATCGAACTCGACGACCCCTTGCAATGCGCGGGCGCGGCGAAATCCGAGTCCCTCGGTATCGCCTTGGTCGAATCGATCGAGAGCAGCGACCCCTCGGCATTGGTGGGGCTGCCGCTCATTGCCTGTCAGACGGCACTCACCAGACTGGGCTTAAACCCCCTGCACTCGTGCGCATTGCCCGCCAGATAGTCTCTCCAGCGGCTGCACCAAAGCGTTTGGCAAATCGCTCCGCCACCGACATCTCGTAGCTGTAATCCACTATTTCCTCGGCCTTGATCACATCGCGGGCCACACTCTCGACCGACCCCAAGCCATCGGCCAGCCCAAGCTCCACACTCCTGGCGCCGGTATAAACCATGCCCGAGAAGACCTCGGGATTTCCCGGCTTGAGCTTGTCCTTGCGGCCTTCCTTCACGGCATTAATGAACTGTTGGTGCACCTCATTGAGCATCTGTTGGGTCATTTGGCGGTGCTTCGGGTCTTGGGGAAGGAAAGGGTCGAGCATGGCCTTGTTGTCACCCGCTGTGATGAGACGCCGCTCAATGCCAAGTTTCTTAATGGCCTCGGTGAGTCCGAAAGAATCGAGTCTCACGCCAATCGAGCCCACTAAGCTGGCCTGATTCACGTAGATAGAGTCTGCCGCTGCCGCGACGTAATAACCCCCCGAGGCACCAATGTCCTCCACCACTGCAATAACCGGCTTGTTCGGGTGAAGCGCCTTGAGACGGCGGACCTCATCAAAGATCAGGCCCGATTGGACGGGGCTGCCACCCGGAGAATTCACTCGAATCAGGACACCAGCGGCCTCCGGGGTCTCGAAGGCGGCCCGCAATGCGTCGTTGACGGAGACCGCGTCCACATCACCCTCGGCCTCAATCACACCATTGATGCTCACCATGGCCGTGTGTTTGCCCATGGGCGCTGAGTGCCCACCACGCCAAGATTGCGAGACCCAGATGGCAATCACAACAAGAACAAAAAGGGTGATACCTCGGCGAATCATGGCCCCTCGTCGACCGAGCCGCTGTTCACGGAGGTTTTCAATGAGGTGCCGCTCGAGGGCCGACTCTTTCAGAGAGGGAATTTCATCGGGCTCGGGGCGACTGCTGGGATTGGGTTCCATCAAGAATCCTCTTTGGGTGGGGCGACAGGACAATTTAAACCCATCAGCCGCAGTTGGGTGTGAAAGACCTGAGTGGGCTCGGCGGTGAGTTGAATACGTGCGCCCGACTTGGAGGTGAAGTCGAGTCGCCAGGCATGAAGAAACATGCGCTTGAGCCCCAGCTTGGCCGCCGATGCGTTGATATCTGCACCGCCATACTTGGGGTCACCGAGAATCGGGAAACCCTGGCTCTGGAGATGAACGCGGATCTGATGGGTTCGACCGGTGAGCGGCTCACACTGCAACAGCGATACAGGACGCCCATCAGAGAGGGCCCCATGCGCCAAAAACCGAACCCGAGTAATCGAGGCCTGTCCCTCGGGGTCAACGCGCACCATCCGCTCTGCATTCCCGCCGAGCACCTTCTTGAGCGGTGCCTTGATGAGCATCGTGGGGCCCTGCGGGCCCACCCGCCAGTGGCCCACCACCACGGCGAGATAACGCTTTCTCATGAGTCCCTCGCGCAACTGTCGATGCAGGGAAAGCAACATGGCGCGGCCCTTGGCAAGCAACAAAAGCCCAGACGTATCTCGATCGAGTCGGTGGACCAACTCCAGGGTCTGGCCGGGACGGCTCAGCCGCAGAGACTCAATTGCACCGAGCGACACACCACTGCCCCCATGGACCGCCACACCCGCTGGCTTGTCGATCGCAAGCCAATCCTCCTCCTCTCGAATGACCTCGAGCTCCGCTGCCATCTTCTGACCTTTGGCCAGACGAGCCGCACCATCGACCTGAACTGGGTCTGTGCTGCCCATACGAACCGGTGGGATTCGTAGCGTCTGTCCGGCCTCGAGTCGGGTGTCGGCCTGAACCCGCCCACCGTTGAGCCGAACCTCCCCCGAGCGAAGCATTCGGTAAATGCGCGTCTTGGGGACCCCTTTGAGCCGAGAAATCAGAAAGTTATCGATTCTCTGGCCCTGGTGGTCCAAGGAAATGGTGAGGTGCTGAACCTGACCAGAAGGGGTATACTCCATGGGTTCGTACTGAGCCTGAGCTTGGATTTCCGGAAGCCGCTGGCCCTGACCAGCAGCCCGACGTGTCTGAGTAACAGATTGTAAGTGACCATGGAGCGCCGAATGGCGGTGCATGGCCCCAAAGAATGCACAGATTGAATCGATGAATCGCGTGGATGTTCCCGTGACCAATTCCTCCAAAGCTTCCCGGATCGGAAGCCGACCAGAAGTGTTCACCCCTTCCCTTTCATTTCAGAGTCATGCCGACCTGCGGTCGCGCATGCGTGCACTCTCGAGGCCACACCCCCTGCAGACGCTCTCCAGCCTCGCCTAGCGCTGGGCATGTTTGGCGCCGCCCCTCAATAGGCGGGCCGTGAAGGGAGAAGTCTGAATGAAAAGAATGCTTTTCAATGCAACGCATGCAGAGGAGCTGCGGGTTGCAATTGTCGATGGCCAACGGCTTGTCGACCTCGACATTGAAGTTGCTGGACGCGAGCAGCGAAAGAGCAATATCTACAAGGGCGTTGTTACCCGGGTGGAACCAAGCTTGGAAGCTTGCTTTGTCAATTACGGTGAGGACCGCCACGGCTTCTTGCCTTTCAAAGAAATTGCCCGCGAGTATTTCAAGCCAGGTGTCGATGTCGGCCGAGCTCGCATTCAAGACGCGATTGCCGATGGCACGGAGTTGCTCGTACAGGTGGAGAAGGAGGAGCGCGGCAACAAAGGCGCGGCACTCACCACGTTTATCTCCTTGGCCGGACGCTACTTGGTGCTCATGCCGATCATTCCAATGTGCGGTTGCGTCTCCCGCCGCATCGAGGGCGAGGTTC
>DAIPXU010000016.1:0-3196 GCA_036783055.1 Burkholderiaceae bacterium
GGAAGTAAGTAAATACTTTTAATCGGAAATTCCCAGGATGCACCGTATCTTTTTGTCGTTGGCCGTGAGAATTTGGCTTACGCGCGATTCGGAGACATCCAGTATATGTCCAATTTCCTTGAGGTTAAGTTCTTCTTCGTAATAGAGGGACATGACCAGGCGGTCACGCTCGGGGAGCTGGTCGATGGCGGCCACCAGGGCGTTGATGAACTCGGCCTCTTCCACCTGAACATCCGGCTGGCGAATGATGTCGTCGGGAACGGCAAATGCCTGTTCGGCCACATCTTCTAGGTAAACCGTCTGGAACTGGGCAGCCTTGCGACGATCGTCTTGGAAGTCGTCGACATCTTTGCCCAGTGAGGCGGCAAGCTCGGCCTGCGAGGGCTCTCGCCCCAGGTTCGTGGCCAGCTGTCGGCTTTCCTCGTTGTGTTGCTTGTGAATGGCCACCGCCGAGCGGGGCAGGGTGGACATGCGCCGAACCTCGTCGATGATTGCGCCGCGCACCCGGCTGTGGGCGAAGTGCTCAAAAGGAACACCTTTGGTGGCGTCGTAAGACTTTGCTGCCTCAAGTAGCCCAATGACGCCCACCTGAATGAGTTCCTGCAGATCCATCACCGACATGAGCCGCACCCGCAGATGCAAGGCGATGCGTTTGACGAGGTCTAGGTGGGCAAGGACCAGGGTCTCGATCTGGTCTTGAGAGCTGGCGTAGGGGTTGCTGGTCTTCACGACTGGAGCTGTCTCTCGAGGAAAAAGCTCAGGCCACCTTCCATCTGGTCACTCTGCGGCAATTCCAGCAGTGATCGGCCCAACTCTTTGAAATTGCGCGCCCCGACACTGCCCGGCGCGTGCTCAAGAAGGGGCTTATTCTTCCTGAGGGCGGCCAGCACCAACTCATCGTTTTGAATGCTTCCGAGATAACCCAACTGCACCCCCAAGAAACGGCTGGCCACATCATTGATGCGTGCAAAGAGCAACTCACCTGCGGCCTGGCTCTCCATCATATTGGGTAGAAGGTAAATCTGGTCGGTCACCCCCTCTTGGGCCAGGACCTTGATGATTCCGTAGGCATCTGCGATAGAGGAGGGCTCGTCCTTGACGACGATGAGTCGTCGGCCCACTGCGCGCATGAAGGTAATGACCTGGGCAGAGATGCCAGCGGCTGCATCAACAATAAGCACGTCGATTTCATCGTTGAGTTGGCTAAACGCCTGGACAATCGCGCCCGAGGTCACTGCATCGAGGCTCGCAAGTTCTGAAATTCCCGAGCCACCTGGCACGAGTCGAACGCCGGCCTGGGACTGGACGATGACCTCGTGGAGCGTCTTTTCGCCATTGAGGACATGGCCAAAGTGGAAGGGCGCCTTAATGCCAAGCGCGATCTGGGCATTGGCAAGCCCCATGTCGGCATCAAACAAAAGCACCTTCTTGCCAGAGGCTGCCAGGGAGGTGGCCAGGTTTGCAGCGATGGTGGTCTTTCCAACACCGCCCTTGCCGCTGGCAATTCCAATGACTTCTGGTCTTTTGGGAGTGGGCATCGCTTGGCTTCTTATGCGTTGGGGACCTGGCCAGTTGCGGATGCCACTGGGCTGCTTGGGAGCTGTTGCAGGGCGAGTTGGGCGGGCAACTGATTCAGAGAATGGCTCATTCTATCGCTCTCGGCATGCCGCGCCTGCTCGGCCATCTGACCCGCCAGGTGGTCCATGGCCATTCGCGCGAGCTGTGCGGTGCCAAAGGCGTTTCGCTCGCTGCCGTCGGCCGTGCCGCCTGTCCAAGGATAGACCGCCAGGGGACGGTGACTCAATGCAGAGATCAGTCCCCAGCCATGGACGGCCTCGTCGACTTTCGTCACCATCAGACTTGTCCACTCATGCGTCTTAAGGAGCTGCTCGGCCTGGTGGCTCGCCGCATCCATGGGAACCACTAGGTGGAAGCGCGCATCGGAAATGAGTTCTTGCAATCGGCCGCGGTGGCGATTCATCTCGATTCCAGGGGTGTCGATGATCACACAGCTGCGGCCTCTGAGTTCTTCAAGAAGGGGCAGCAAGAGGCTGGTCTCTTGGGCGCGAAAGCAGTCGACCCCAATCTTGGAGCAGCCCATTTGTATCTGCGCCCAGGCGCCCAGCCGACCGTCACACCAGCTAAGCACAGCGACCTGCTCGGTGCCGTGGGCTTGGGCGGCCTCGGCGGCGAGTTTGACTGCGGTGGATGTCTTTCCGGCACCCGATGGGCCCATGACCACATGAATCCCAGACAATGGCCCTTTGAAGACCTCTTGGCCCATGCTCGCGATCAGAGCCTCCTCGACCTTGGCCAATGCAATCTGCACGTTGTCGTGGGCCTCGGCCTGCGAGGTAATGAGTGTGCGAAGTGCCAAGGGTGCATGGCTTGCAGAAAGCGCCTGATCGAACTGCTGGGCAACGCCCGAGAGGGCGGGTTGGCCCCAGACGGCCAGACTCTGCCCGAGACGAAGGTCACGACGAAGAATGGCCATCTCTTGGCGAACGAGATCGACAATCTCTCGGGCACGTATCTGGTCGCGACCTGCGCTCTGCTCGGCTTCCTCCTTTGCGGCCACACGCGCATTGGCCGTCTTTTTGGCCACGGTCTTTCTTGAGTAGGTCTGCTCGGGCGTGTCGTTTTCGTCGGCAGTCTCGCGAGAGGCCAGTGCATCGTTGAGCGCCTCACCAAAGGCCAGGGGCTCGAACCGGGGCTCAAGGCGGCTCTCTCGGTCTGTGCGCTCGGTCGGCATGGAATCGTTCTCGCGGTCTGCGAGTCGCATCGCAACGGGATCGGGTTCGAGTTCGACGGCAACAATGACTTCGGTCTGCCCGTGGACCTGGTCATTGGAGATTACAAGAACATTGTCTCCATAGAGGGCCACGGCCTTCTCGGTGGCAGCCCGAAGGTCTCGGGCGAGGATGCGTCTAAGTTCCATAAGATTGCTCCGTTCGACTTATTTTTTGTTTTACTCGTTCATGCCATCGCGCGATGCGATTTCAACCGTCTCAATGACCTTCACCGACTGGTCATCGGGAATCTCGCTGTAGGAAAGCACGGCAAGCCCCTCTGTTCGGTGCTTGACTGCCTTTGACAACCAGGGCCGCAAGACAGGCGATACCACCAAGACCGCGTTGTTGCCTCCGTCTTCCACCTTCTTCACACTCTCGCGAAGCGCCCGAAAGAGGCCCTCTGC
>DAIPXU010000016.1:3296-15227 GCA_036783055.1 Burkholderiaceae bacterium
TTGGCCGGCACTAGGTCTTCGACGAGCTTGGGGAATCGGGTGGCGAGCTTGTCGAGGAGTTGTTGGGTCTCGTCGTGACTCAAGAGTTCGGCCGCCCCCTCACGCAGCACTTTATTTAGATGCGTGGCAATGGCGGTTGCGGCGTCGACCACCGTATAGCCCAGTGTGCGGGCGTAGTCGCGCTGTGCGGGATCAATCCAGACGGCGTCCAAGCCAAATGCGGGATCTTTGGTGGGGATGCCCTCCAATGTTCCGTAGACCTGGCCAGGGCTGATGGCGAGCTCTCGCCCGACTTTGACTTCGCCCTTTCCACGAACCACCCCATTGAGAACAATTCGGTAGTGGTCGGGGTCGAGTGTGAGCGAATCACGAATGCGAACCGGCTGCACCAGGTAGCCGAGTTCGGCCGAGAGCTTTTTGCGCACGCCCTTGACGCGATTCATGAGTTGGCCGCCTGTCTCTGCATTGACGAGGGGGATTAAGCCGTAGCCAATTTCGAGTCCGATCACATCCACGGTATCGACATCGTCCCAGTCGAGTTCCTTGGGTGCCTCGGCCGCGGCCTGGGCCGCAGCCTCCTCTGGGGTGGGCTCGAGCGCGGCCTGCGCCCTGCCGCGCAGAATCATGATTCCAACACCGGCTGCAGTGGCCGCAAGGGTGAGAAACATCATGCTGGGCATGCCGGGAACAATTCCAAGCGTGGCGAGCACGCCTGCGGAGAGCAGCATGGCAGCCGGGTTCGAGAGCTGCGATTTCGCCTGCTCGGTCATGTTCTCCGAGGTGGTGACCCGAGTGACCACAATGGCAGTGGCCAGTGAGAGAAAGAGGGCGGGAATCTGTGCAACCAGGCCGTCACCGATGGTCAGCAGGATATAAGTCTGGCCGGCATCTTTAAAGCTCATGTCGTGCTGCAACAACCCCACGACCATACCGCCCAAGATGTTTATAAAAAGAATGATTAGGCCGGCGACGGCGTCGCCCTTGACGAATTTGGACGCACCGTCCATGGAACCGAAGAAGTCGGCCTCTTGTGAGATTTCCTCGCGGCGCTTCTTGGCGGTCTCCTGGTCGATCACGCCGGCATTCAGATCCGCATCAATGGCCATCTGTTTGCCTGGCATGGCATCGAGAGTGAATCGGGCGGTCACTTCAGAGACACGACCCGCACCCTTGGTGATCACCGCAAAGTTGATGATCACCAGGATTGCAAACACCACCACACCGACCAAGTAGTTTCCGGCAATCACAAACTCGCCAAATGCCGCAATGACATGGCCTGCGGCGTCGGGGCCCTCGTGGCCGTTGACCAGAATGACGCGTGTTGAGGCCACATTCAATGCCAGTCGCAGCATGGTGGTGAGCAGAATGACCGCAGGGAAGGAGGAGAAGTCCAGCGGCCGCTTCACACCGATCGCGACCATGATCACGATCAGCCCCACCAAAATGTTGAAGGTAAAGAAGAGGTCGAGCAGCAGGGGTGGCAGCGGCAAGACCAGCATGGCCATGATGAGCAAGACGAGCACGGGGATGCCCAGACCGCTGGGGTCGAACTTGGTCAGTCCCTGTCGTAAGCTCGTCAAACTGAGTGTGGCCATTCCTTGCTTTCTAAAAAACCAAATAAATTCATAGACTTGAGAATTCAACGCCAAAGCGCTTCAAAGGGGTAGAAGCAACCCCTGTGCCACGCCCCGATGGCCATGGATCGGGTCGACTCTGGTCACAGTCCAGTGCTCGACGGGGGAGCCAGGGGGTTCTGCTGGGCTGCCCATTGGTGGCAAGCGAACCGGGTGGTCTGGGGATTGCTTCTATTGAGGCACCGGAAACAATCAACCGATGCCCACTAATGAATCCAGCCCTTGATTCGGTTTTTTCAACCCTATCGGCCACCGAGCCCAAAGAGCCTGCGAGCAAGCCCCAGGCCGACTCGGCCGCTGACGATGGTCTTTTTCGAGAGGCCATGGCCCAGGCGCGTGAGCGCCACCGCCTAGATCGCGAGCGGCAAGACTTTGCCGCCCAGCAGCAGCGCGCGCAAGACAAGCGCAACGAAGAGCAGCGGTCACAGGATGCGCGCCAGGCGGACGAGAGGACCCAAGAGGAGGCTGCCCGCACTCGAAATTCTTCGCGAGGAGCGACTGCCCCCGCCCACCGTCGCCCATCGCACCTGGTGGATCGATTCTTCAATCGGACCCAAGTTGCAGGCGAGCGCCTCGGGAGCGCAGAGCACCCCGATGTGCGAGAGATTGTTCTGGGCAAGGGCACCGTGGTGCGGGTCTTTGGCCCCACCCCCAGTGATGCAGAGTTGGTTGCCTTGGCCCGAGCCAACGGAATGAGCGAAGCGGCATTGGCGAGACTTCAGTTGGAAGGCGCTCCTGATGGTGGCATCGAGGGCGCCTTGATCTCGGAGGCCCCCGATGCGCCCATGGACAGCGTCAGCCCATCCACATCGCTTGAATCGCTCAATCCCTTGGCGCTCGATGCCGATTTGGTCGGGATTGGCGGTGCCGCACCGATTGGGTCGGCACCGATGGGCATGGCCTCCAATGCCCTCTTGGTAAACGGAATCGACACAACATCGGCGCTCGAGGGCCCCGGTGGCCTTGTGGGCCTTGTGGGCCTTACCGCCCAGGCGCCGTTGGATTCAGCCGATGAGGCCCTCTTGCGCGTGGGCCTCTCGACCCAGTCGATTGAGCAGTGGTGGTCGGCCGAGCCCGTTCGGGCCCGCGTGCCAATGTCCGAGGGGTTTCTTGCGGCATTGGCATCTCGATTCGAGGCGGGTGAGGATTCGGCTGCAATCGGCCCCAATGACGAGGCAGGCGCCTCGCCAGGATTGGGATCGGCCTTGAAGGAATTGGGTGTGAAGGTCGACCCACTGGTTATGCGCGGCGTGGTCTTTGAACGGATGGCAGAGATTCAGCGCCAGCCCAGCACCGCCGAGCGTCTGGCGAGCCTACAGGCAGCGGATCTTGGCGCCCAGGGCCTGGAGGCGGAGTCCATCGAGGACTTGGGAGCGACACGGCCGGGATCTGGCTCTGGCCTCTCCCAGGGAGCGGCGACTGGCTCGGGCGGTCATTCCGCATCGGGTGGATCCGCAGGATCTTGGGGCGGCTCGGATGGATCGGGCCGCCAAACCGGCCAACAGCTGGCCCAGCAGTTTTCGCAGCGTTTTGCGGAGCTGGTGAGCCAACGTCTGGTTCAACAGATTCAAAACGGCCATTGGAAGGTTCACATGGATATTCACCCCGAGGGCCTGGGGGAGCTGCAGATTGAGCTCGATTGGCGCGGGGGTGAACTCGAGGCGTCTTTCCGGGCCAGCCAGGCCGGCACCCGGGAGCTTCTTGCAGACCAGCTGCCCCGGCTAAAGGAGGCATTAGAGAAGGCTGGCACAGAGGTTGCTTCGATGACCGTGGGTGACCAGTCTCGTCAAAAAAATGGCGATCAGGCGGGGCACAATCGGAATCGTGGTCAGCAACCCGCGGCCGAAACCGGCGGTGACACCCAGGCAGTTGGGGGAATAGAGGCCTTGAGTTCGGGTCCAACGCCCCTAGATGGAAGATTGAATGTCCTGGTGTAACCGTTGCAGAAACAACTGAGAAGGAATTGAAATGGCAGACGAACAAGAGCAAGTCGAAGGCGGAAAGAAAAAGTCGCCGCTAAAACTGATCCTACTGATTGTGGGACTCATTGTGCTGCTCGCAGTCACGGTGGTGGCCACGTTGGCTGCCACAGGCTTTTTTAGCCAACCCGATCCGAATTCGGTCGAAGAGCTGCTCAAGAAGGCCGAGGCCGAGAAGGCCGAAGCGGATAAGGCCAATGAGGGCGAGGGTGGCGATGGACAACCCAAGCTTGGCCCAGATGGCAAGCCCCTGCCCAACTACAAAGAGGCGCCACAGGGCCCCGAGAAGGTCACCAAGAATGCCGCTGATGTGAAGAAGTTTGAGAGCCGCTACAAGGAGATGGGTCGCCCCCTTCTTGCCAACCTCTCGGGCTCGCGCAAGGTGATGCAGGTCACGGTGGCCATCATGACCCATTACGACGACAACGTTCTGAAGAACATTGAGAAGCATGACTTCGCCCTTCGAATGGCGGCGCTCGATGTTATGCGCCAGGTCACCGAGGCCGAGGTGGACAAGCCCACCTTCCGCATCGAGTTGGCCGAGAAACTTCGCCTGGCGATGAATGCGGTTCTGGAGCGGTACGAGGACTTCGGTGGCATTGAGCAGGTGCTGTTTACCGAGTTTGTCATCCAGTAATTTCAGCGAACCAAGGAAACCATCAAAATGGCCGGCGCCACAAGCCTACTGAGCGAAGAGGAACTCGCCGCCCTGCAAGAGGGCCTTGCAGACGGCTCGATTCCTGCGGAGACGGGCTACAACAATCGGATTCGTGTTCGCAAGCACGACTTGGCCAGTGAGGACAGCTCGCTGGGAATCAACGTCGGTGCCATTGAGATGATCAATGAGCGGTTCTTGCGGCTCTTTCGCCTTGGGCTGGTGGAGGTGCTTCGCTCGACCCCGAAGATCACGCCACTCAAGGCCGAGATTGTTCGATACGGCGATTACCTCAAGACCCTCAAGGCCCCACTTTCGGTCAACATGATCCGCGTGGATCCACTCCGCGGCAATTCCCTTGTGGTGATTGAGCCCAATGTCATCTTTGCCTCGCTCGATGTCTTTTTCGGTGGATTTGGAACAGGGCGCAAGGGTGGCCCACTGCCCCCCACACGGCTCTTTACACCCACAGAAACACGGGTGATCAGCATCGTTCTCGATGTCTTCTTTAAGTCTTTGAAGGAGGCCTGGTCGCCCCTGCTCAAGCTCGATGTGAGCATGGTGAGCTCCGAGATCAATCCTCAGTTTGCGCAGATCGCCGACGAGAATGATTTGGTGATTCTCAGTCGTTTCGATGTCGAGAGTCCCGAGGGAGATTCATTCATTGATCTGGTCTACCCCTATGCCTCGCTCAAGCCCATGCGCGATGTTCTTCGCAGCCGGGTTCAGACGGCCGATGGCAATGAGTTGACCGAGCGTCACTGGCGCGAGGCACTTCGCGAGGCCACATTCGAAGCGCAGTTGGAGCTGCAGACCCTCTTGGGTCAGATTCCCACCAATCTTCAGACCCTCCGCAATCTCAAGGTGGGTGACTTGCTCTACTTCAAGAAGCCCGATGCGGCGCAGGTTCGCATCTCGAGTATTGGAGCCTACGAGGCCGATGTGGGAGTGCAGGACAACCAGATGGCCATTCAGATTCGCAGTTCACTCGATGTAACCGGTAAGACCAGACAGGACTAAGCCATGGAAAACGCAACCGAAGATCAAGAACGCGACGTGCTCGAGGGCGAGAACGTCACTGGCGAGAATGCGCAGATTGACCCCGAGGTCCTGCAAAACATTCCTGTCACCATCTCCATTGAAGTGGGCCGCGCATCGCTCAAGATCCGTGATCTTCTTCGTCTGAGTCAGGGCAGCGTGGTGGAGCTCGATCGCCTCGCAGGAGAGCCCCTGGATTTGCTCGTCAACCAGACGGTGGTTGCCCAGGGCGAGATTGTTCTTGTCAATGATCGCTACGGCATCCGACTCACCCGTGTGGTGCCCGCGGCCGAGCGCCTCAAACAGGTCTGATGCATCGTGACCAACGGATTGGCCAATAGCCTCGACTGGGTCTCAATGATCAGCAGCTTCCTGCTGGTCATTGGCCTGCTGGCTGTGGTCTTGCATCTCCTGAAGCGTTTTCAGCCCGGTGGGCTGGCCACCGGCCGTCAGATTCAGCTGCTTGAATCCCTCGGCACCGGTGCACGCCAGAAGGTTGTGCTGGTTCGCGTGCGCGACAAAGATTTGCTCTTGGGTGTCTCTGTGAATCAGATCAACACCCTGGCGGAGTGGCCGGCCTCCGAGTCCTCGGGGCAGGGAGCATCCATCGCCTCGCTGCGGCCCGTGGGTGTGTCTCCGACCATCATGCCCGCAGCCCAGGCCTTGAGTCGCTTTTTTAAGAAGAAGTAAGGCCCAATAATGACCCGCTTCTTCCCCGTGAGCCTCCCAGAGGTGACCCCTGCGCGGCTGCTGGTGCTCGGTCTGGTCGTCCTCGCAATGGCGCTGCCTTTTGCGGCCCAGGCCCAGGGTTTGCCTGCGGTCACTGTTCAGGGGTCTCGCTACAGCCTCACCTTGGAATTGTTGGGCCTCATCACGGCCCTTACCTTGCTGCCCTCGATGCTGCTGATGATGACCTCGTTTATTCGAATTATTATCGTCATGTCTCTGCTGCGACAGGCCCTGGGCACGGCCCAGACACCGCCCAACCAAGTGCTGGTGGGGCTGGCACTCTTTCTTACCCTCTTTATCATGGCGCCGGTGCTCGGGCAGGTCTATGAGACCGCGCTGCTTCCTTACTTCAATCAAGAGATCACGTTCACGGCGGCCTTGGCCAATGCCGAGGCCCCAATCCGTGCCTTCATGCTGGCGCAGACCCGAGAAGACGACATCGCCGCCTTTGCCGAGATTTCTCGTCAGCCAGCGCTCGAGAGTCCCGAGTCGGTGGCCTTCACCACCCTGATGCCCGCATTCATTACCTCCGAATTAAAGAGTGCCTTCACGATTGGTTTTCTGATCTACATTCCATTTGTGGTCATTGACCTCATCGTGGCCAGCGTGCTGATGTCGATGGGCATGATGATGCTCTCGCCAATGATGATCTCGATGCCCTTCAAGCTCATGCTCTTTGTGCTGGTCGATGGATGGACCCTGATAATGGGTTCCCTGGCTGCCAGTTTTGTGACACCCACCATTCCATAGGCCTCGGCATAGTCTTTGCTAACCACGTTGTCATCACCCATCTGTAAGAGAGTTGACGACGTATGGACACCGCTGCAGTAGTCGATTTGGCCCGCGAGGCCCTCATGCTCACCATGTTGGTCTCATTGCCCCTCTTGGCCATTGCCCTGGGTGTGGGCCTTTTGATTGGCGTCTTTCAGGCTGCCACTTCAATCAATGAGATGACCCTGAGTTTTATTCCCAAGCTTGTCGCGATGGGACTGGCCATGGCCATCTTTGGTGGCTGGCAGATCAACCTGATCGTTGAATTCACCCGCTCGATCTTTCAGCGGATTCCGGGGCTCTTCGTTTAAGACGAATCACATCGCCCGAGACAGAGCCGACCCATGGTGACCTTTCTTGCGGCCGACATCGTCGAGCGCCTGCTCACAATGCTTTGGCCCATGGCCCGCATCTCGGCGCTGCTGCTCATCGCCCCGGTGCTCTCGCTCGATGCCGTGACCGTAAGAATTCGGATTGTTTTCGCCTTTGTGCTGACGGTCTTTATTTACCCACTGTTCGACTGGCCCGTGATTGACCCCACCACCGCACCGGGCCTGGTGGAACTCGCCAATCAAATCACCATCGGCATTCTGATGGGACTGATTCTTCAGGTGGTGCTTGCGGCAGTGGCCACTGGCGGTCAGGCCATTGCCGGTTCCATGGGCCTCTCGATGGCCAACATGATGGACCCCAGCCTGGGCAATGTGCCCGTTCTATCCTCGTTCTTGGTCATTCTTGCGAGCCTCATCTTTCTTGGCCTCGGAGGCCATGTGATGCTGCTCGAACTGCTCATTCAGAGTTTCGAGATGATTCCCATTGGGAAGGCATTGCTGAGCCTGAATGCCATTGGGCAGCTGCTCACCTGGTCCTCGATGATGTTCTTGGGCGCCGTTCTGCTGGCGTTGCCGCTTCTGGTGATTCTGTTGGCGGTGAACCTGGGACTCGGTGTCGTGGTGCGGGCCGCGCCCACTCTGAACATCTTTGCCGTGGGCTTTCCTGCCATGCTTCTTGCAGGCATGGCCATGCTCTACATTCTGATGGGTGCTGTCGGTGGTCGCCTGCAGTGGCTCTGGCAGGCAGCGTTCACGCAGCTGCGAACCATCATTGGTCTGGAATAACTGGTTATGCCTGAACAAGATTCCGACCTAGAACGCACAGAAGAACCCACCTCCAGGCGCCTAGAAAAGGCGCGTGAGGATGGACAGACCGCCCAGTCCAAGGAACTGCCCTCGGCCGTGGTGGTCGTCTCTTCGGTGGCGCTATTGTTCGTTGCCGGCGCCTGGTTCTATGACAGGGTGCACCTGCTCTTTGCGTCGGGGTTTCAGCTCGACACCCGGGCCCTGGATACGCCGCACCTGCTCCCCACACTCTTTGCCAAGTATGCGGTCGATGCCTTTCTCATCGTCTTGCCCATCTTCTTGTTGACATTGGTTGCTGCGGTGATTGGTTCAAGTGCCACAGGGGGTTTCAATTTCTCTTGGAAGGCGCAAGAGCCCAAGCCGGACAAAATCACCCCAGTCTTAGGAAAAAACAGAATCTAAAGCCTAAAGGCACTGCCCAGCAGTGGCATCAAGCGAATGTTCAGCCGCAACGCCCTGGTGGAGTTGGGCAAGGCAGTTCTGAAGTTTGTCTTGGTGGTGGGCGCCTTGGTGCTGGTGATGGTGCAACAGATGCCCGATTACATGAAGCTCTCGAGCATGTCATTTGAGCCGGCCATGGGCCTGGCGGGAGAGCTCATTGGCACACTATTTCTGGTCGTGGCCTGCAGCCTCATCATCATCGCGCTCATCGATGTTCCTTTCCAGCGGCATCAGTTCTGGGAGCGCATGCGCATGACCAAGCAAGAAGTCAAAGACGAAATGAAAGACATCGAGGGCCGCCCCGAGGTCAAGGCCCAGATTCGCCGTCGCCAGCGCGAGATGGCCGCGGGTCGAATGATGCAGAACGTGAAAGACGCCGATGTTGTGGTGACCAACCCAGAGCACTTTTCAGTGGCCCTGGCCTATGACCCCGCGGGTGATGGTGCACCGGTGGTGGTGGCCATGGGGGTCGATCACATGGCCTTTCGGATTCGTGAGGAGGCCAAGAAGCATGGGGTGCAGATTTTCTCTGCACCGCCTCTGGCCCGCGCGCTCTATTTCACCTCCGAGCTCGATCGCCCCATTCATCAAGAGCTTTACTATGCAGTGGCCCAGGTCATTGCATACGTCTTTAACTTAAACTCAGCACGTCGGGATGGAACCATGCCCGCGGCGCCCCGACCGACTGTGCCCAAGTCGATGCAGTTTGATGCCAACGGCAATCCCATTAATCTTCAATAACCATGTCCAGCCCAACCTCCCCACCCAGCGACAGCGATGAACTGATTCAGGCCGCTGAGATATTTGTTCGTGCCTCGGACAAGGCCCGTTACGACAGGGTGGTTCGCGGACTGCTCGAGGAGAAGCTCACCGCGTTGCTGGTCTCGGATTGCGACGCCCTGCTCGACCACTATGGCCGGATGCTGGCCGATGGGCTGCGAAAGATCGGTGGCTTATCGGTTGAGGTCTACTTCCCAAATAGCACCGAGGCGGTTCTGGCCCGCTTCAACCGAATTCTGGCCGATCTGACCGTGGCCGAGGCGATACAGACCGAAGGTTCCACTGCCCCGAATCGATTGCTACTGGTCTACGACGGCAAGGCCACCGGGGTCAAAGAGATCCAACTCCTTGCGCGGCTGCTCAAAGACTTCCCCGGTGCGAACACCCGGGTGGTTTTGCTTTTGCACCACACGGGAGAGGAGTCCGACAAGAAGGTCGAGGCATTTGGCAAGCGTGCCCTTCGTTGGGACATTGAGCGGCCGAGTTCGGAGGAGGCACGGCTTCTTCTTGAGCAGGCCAAGATTCAAGGCATGGCCCCCGAGGTGCAGGCCCTTTTGGATGCCACCGGTGTTCAGGGGTTCGAGGCGGCACTGGCATTGCGCACCGGCCTGAGAGCCCTGGCGATGGCCGATGAGGCCTTGGGTGAGGCCCCCGAATCTGCAGCCGAGAAAAAGTCTGCTTCAAAAAAGCCACTGGCTGCTGTCGCTGCTGGCTTTGGTGCCGCGATGGAACGCGCCGCTGCCTCTCAGTCCAAGCAAGATGGCCGTGAACCCAAGATGAGCGGCGATGGTTTTTCACTCGGTGCTGAGGAGGGCAGTCAGTCGGCCACGGGTTCTGTGGCCGCAGGTCGTCTCTCCGACTCGACACCAGCCAAGAAGGGACTCCCAGGAATACTGGTGGTGGGCTTTGCCGCATTGGCGGCCTCCGCGGGCATTACCCTCTGGCAGCATGCCCCCTGGTCGGGATCGGAGCCAACACCGACGCCATCCGCTCCGGTTGCTGTTCTAACCCCCCAAGATTCGGCTGCATCCGCCGATACCAAGGCACAACCCGACAAAGACGACGCCCCGGCCGATCTCGAAAAAAAAGCCGAGGTCCTCAAAGAGGAGGCCACCAAGAATGAGCCTGCTGCAGTCGGGAAGAGAGACGATACGAAGTCACGGGTCATCGGCCCCGTTCCGGAGCGACTCACCGAACCAGAACTCAAGCAGCAAGCCATTCTGAGCGAACGCGAGAAGGCCGCAGCTGCCAAGGAAAAGGCCGCCCAAGAGAAGGCTGCCAAAGGAAAGGCCGAGAGGGCAGACAAGTCAGCCGCAGAGAAGGGCACCAAGGGCACCACCGCCGCATCCTCGCCAACCACCCCAGCGTCGCCCAACCCTGAGTTGGTGCGCAATCCCTTTGCCCAACCCATCCCCGGCCAGGCCGAGGTGATCTCGCTCGCACCGGCCAAGTCGGCTGCCGACGCCAAGGACAAGAAAGACGGGAAAGACAAAAAGGACGCCAAGGCAGCCGCTCCCAAAGCCACGCCTGCGAAGTCGGACAACAAGGGCGATGCCAAGGCGGGTGGTCCGATGACCGATCTGCTTCGCGTGGCGCCGGGTTTTTACGTTCAGCATGCCTCGCGCGAGACGCGAGGGGCATTGGCGGCCTACTACGCCTCGAATGCCAATTTGGCCCGCGCCCGCGCCCTAAAACTAAAGAGAATTGGTGCACCTGGCGATAACTGGATATTGGTGTCGGGTCCGTTCGCAACCATTGATGAGGCCAAGGCCTTTGCGACCCGCCCCGGTATGCCTGCCGATCACTGGGTTCGCCCAGCCTCGGCGCTTCGCAATTTATTGCCCGAATAACGGGCATAGGAGACCCACGTGTCCGAGGAAACCAAGATTATTCGCTCCGAGGGGAGCCACGAGGTTTCCTTTATTGAAGGCACAAACTCGGCAAAGGGTCGCAAGTCCGTTCCGCAGGGCAGTGAGGCGCGGCGGATGGACGATCGCCTCGCCAAGGCGCCCCCAGGTGGGCACCGCTCGGGTTTGCGGTTCGAAGTGGGTGAGGATGGACAGGCCATTTTGGATCGCTATTCGGCCGGGGTTCCTCTCGAACCCGGTGACGATGCGAACGCGCCTTACGAGGGCCGGGGATGGTCGAGCATCGAGGACCGACTCGCGGGTGGCGATGGCGGGGGTGGAATCAAAGACCGCATGGCTGGTGGTGCCGGCGGTGGTGGCATTCAAGATCGAATGGCCGGTGGCGCGGGCGATTCCATCCAAGACCGACTCGCGGGCGGTGGCGCCGGGGCGGGTATTCAGGATCGAATGGCAGGAGGCGGGGCCGCGGGGGGTTTTCAAGACCGCGCCGCGGCCGGTGATTCACATCGCCCGCTCCGGAGAGCGCATGGCGGCGATGGCGGAGGCGCTGGCGTTCTTCGCCCACGACGTCGAGCTGATCGAGTTTCCCGCGTGGGATTGCCTGCCTTACGATCGCGTCTCACCCGCGCCGGCGGTCGTCGCGCGCCGCATGTCGGCGCTGGCGCGGCTCGCGGCAGGCGCAGGCCACGGCGCGCGCCTCATCGTCACCAGCGCCGACGCCGTGATGCAGCGCACGCCGCCGAAAGAGGTGGTGGCGGCGCAGGCGTTCCATGCGCGGCCCGGCAACCGCAGCGACACCGAACGGCTGCTCGCGTTTCTGGCCGAAAGCGGCTACGCCCGCGCCGGCGCCGTCGTCGATCCCGGCGATCTGGCGGTGCGCGGCGGCATCATCGATCT
>DAIPXU010000017.1:0-15029 GCA_036783055.1 Burkholderiaceae bacterium
AGGACATCACCCTTTCACGGTGAGTACAGGGGTTCGAATCCCCTAGGGGACGCCATCTCTTTTTAGCCAATCCGTTTCCCATGCCCATGGCTGCATCACGCAAGCGACTTGTTCGGATGATGTTGGGGGGATGCCTTCTGACAGCGCTCAATGGATGCAGCACGATGAGTCCGCGAGATGCGCTTGCGACGCTCGATCCACGCAATCCACTCTATGACACCGAGGATTGTCGGCAGGCGCGTCGGATTGCGGAGCGTTTCGAGGACCGTGATCTCGCCCGAGGAGGCGCTGGAGTCGCCGCTGGTGTGGTGGGCGGTGTTGTGGCAGCACCCATCGTGGGTGCCATCGAGGCCGATGCAGTGGCCAAGAAAGAGGCCGTCATTTCTCGCCTCAAGCAGGCTTGTGAGGGGCCGATCATCATCGATTCTCGGGACCCAAACAGAAAGCCAATCTTGCCGGAGAGGCAACGTCAGTCACTGGAAGACGCCCGCCAGCGCGATGCGGAACGCGATCTTCAAGAGAGCCGAGGACTGCCGATCGAGGAGCGCCTGCGCCGTTTAGAAGCGCTTCGCAAGCAGGGGTTGATCAGCCAGGCCGAGTTCGAAGGCCGCCGCCGCCAAATTCTAAGCGGCCTCTGAGTCCGGGCAGTGACTACAGCGATTCGCTGGCGAAGTCGGCCAGGCGGGATCGTTCGCCACGCTGCAAGGTCACGTGGCCGCCATGGCCCCATCCCTTGAACCGGTCGACCACGTAACTCAGTCCAGACGAGCCCTCGGTGAGGTAGGGGGAATCGATTTGGGCAATGTTTCCCATGCAGACCACCTTCGTGCCGGGGCCCGCTCGCGTGATCAACGCCTTCATCTGCTTGGGGGTCAGGTTCTGCGCCTCATCGATGATCAAGAACTTGCTGATGAAGGTGCGTCCACGCATGAAGTTCATCGATTTCACTTTGATGCGGCTTCGAATGAGGTCCGAGGCTGCAGCACGGCCCCAGTCACCACCAGACTCCATTCCCCGATTGAGCACCTCGAGGTTGTCCTCGAGCGCCCCCATCCATGGCTGCATCTTCTCCTCTTCGGTTCCAGGAAGGAATCCAATGTCGTCGCCGATGGGCACCGTGGCCCTCGTGACGATGATCTCGTTGTAGATCTTGCTCTCGAGGGTCTGGGCCAGTCCAGCAGCCAAGGCCAATAGGGTCTTGCCCGTGCCTGCCTGACCCAGTATCGAGACAAAATCAATCTCGGGATTCATGAGAAGGCTGAGCGCGAAGTTTTGTTCGCGATTGCGAGCGGTGATTCCCCAGACGGCATTCTTTGCGTGGGCGAAGTCTCTCAAAACGCGGAGCACCGCGGTTCGGCCGCGAACCTCTTGCACGGTGGCATAGAGTGGCTTGGGGCCCTCGTCGAAGACAAACTGATTGATGTGAAAGGCTGCGCAGAGCGGTCCGGTGACTCGGTAGTAGCTCAGTCCCCCTTGCTGCCAAGACTCCATGTTCTTGCCATGGGACTCCCAGAAATCCGCCGGCAAAGCAAGGCTGCCGGTGTAAAGCAGGTCTGCATCATCGATGACTTGGTCGTTGAAGTAGTCCTCGGCGGCCAGCCCCAGGGCGTGGGCCTTGATACGGATATTGATGTCCTTCGAAACCAGCACAACCTCGCGCTCGGGAAAACGGGAGCGAAGGGCACGCACCACCGAAAGAATCTGGTTGTCCGCTTTCCCCTCGGTCAGCCCCGCAACCGGTCCCACCTGAAAGCCCTCTGTCTGGAAAAACAACTTGCCCGTGGCGTCGGAATGACCGATCGCGCTCAGAGGAAGTCCCTCATCGAGTCTGGGTCGACGATCATCGGGGAGCGCCTCAATTAGGGCGTCTAGGCTACGAGAGACCTGTCGAACATTGCGTGCCACCTCGGAGAGACCCTTCTTGTGACCGTCAAGCTCCTCGAGGGTGGTCATTGGAAGGTAGACGTCGTGCTCTTCGAAGCGAAACAAGCTACTCGGGTCGTGCATGAGAACGTTCGTATCGAGCACGAAAATCTTCGCGACCCCGCTGGAGCGTCGGGTCGATCGACTTCCAGACGCTTGGGGTTTGCGAATGGCGACAACCCGCTGGTCTCGCTGTGCATTGCTCGGTGCGTCGGTGACTCGGCCCGGCCCCCGCGCGCTGAAATTGGCGGGCTCGGCGACTGAATCGTCGTCGAGGGTGCTGGTGCGCCGGCGGCTTACCGGAAGGGTCGCCTTGGCAAGGATCGAATCGTCTTTCTTGAGCAAGGTGGCTGGCTTGGTAGGGGCCTAGGGAAGGGGCAATCGAGCGTCATCTTTCTTGAAATTATGGAATCAAAGCGGGCTGTAATCCGGCTGTCAGGGCAGCGACCGAGCGGCCTCGAGCGCCTCCTGCGCGTGGCCGTTGACCGAAACCCCTCTCCAGACCCTGCGAAGAATTCCTGATCGGTCAAAGAGAAAGCTGCTTCGCTCGATTCCCTGTACCGTCTTGCCGTACATATTCTTCTCCTTGATCACCCCAAAGCGGTTGCAGAGCGCGCTCTGCGTGTCGGCCACCAGCGTCACGCTGAGGTCGTATTTATCGATGAACCGCTGGTGAGAGGGGAGACCGTCGCGGCTGACACCCAGGAGTTGGGTGTCGGCGAGAAGGAACTCTTCGTGGAGCCGGCTGAAGTCCTGGCTCTCGATGGTGCAGCCCGGCGTGTCATCTTTGGGATAGAAGTACACCAGCAACTGGTGGCCCTTGTAATGATCCAGAGAGATCACTCCCAGATCGGTCTGGACATCGAGACTGGGGAGTGAGTCCCCGATGGCGATGGCTTGAAGGGTCATTCGGACAGGCTCCTTTCAGCAAGTTGAGGGAGGGACGGCTGGGTTGAACTGGGCAAGGGATCAATAATCAAGGCGGCAAGCACTCGACGCCCCTCCGCAGCAAGCAGGTTGAAAGTTCTGCATGCCGCCGGGGTGTCCATGCATTCCACGCCCAGTGGGGCCTCGCCGCAGGGGCCTTTCGACATTAAGGCGGCGAGCACTGCAGGTGGGGGGAACTTCTGTCTCTGCCCCGTGCCGAGCAACAGAAGTTCCACGTCCCGGCTCCGAAGGGCAGCGAGGGCGCCATTCTTAAGGTCCTCGACGGACCGAACAGGCCATTCAGTGGGCGCTTGAAAGGGGGAGACGACGGTTGAGCCGAGGCTTCTCGACCCATTGATTTCCACGAAGCCAGGTCCATGGGCAGTGATGCTGAACTGGCTGGCGGGAAGGTCCGGCTGCAGTTTGGAAGGCATTGGGCTTGAGCCTAGCAGAGTTTTGCTAAGTTTTCGCCCACGCCGACACAGGTTACAGTTAGCACTTTTCCCAATTCCATGAAGCCCTTCCCAAGAATCCAGCGACTGCCTCCCTACGTCTTTAACATTACCGGGGAGTTGAAAATGTCCGAGCGCCGGCGTGGCGAGGACATTGTGGACATGAGCATGGGCAACCCCGATGGGGCCACCCCGCCCCACATCGTAGAGAAGTTGGTCGAGGCGGCTCAGAAAGACCACACCCACGGTTACTCTGTCTCAAAGGGCATCCCTCGGCTGCGCAAGGCCATCGCCACCTGGTACCAGAGACGCTATCGGGTGGATCTCGACCCCGACCACGAGGCCATTGTCACCATCGGGTCCAAAGAGTGCCTGGCGCATTTAATGTTGGCAACGCTCGACCGCGGGGTGACTGTGCGGGTTCTCAACCCTTCATACCCCATTCACATTTACGGGGCGATTATTGCGGGTGCCGATATCCGCTCGGTGCGCATGACCAGCAACGTCGACTTCTTTGAGGAACTCGAACGGGCCATTCGCGAGTCCATCCCAAAGCCCAAGATGATGATTCTGGGTTTTCCAAGCAATCCCACGGCACAGTGCGTTGACCTCACTTTTTTCGAGCGTGTGGTCGCACTGGCCAAGGAGCACGATATTCTCGTGGTGCACGACCTGGCCTATGCAGACATCTGCTTCGATGGCTATGAGGCGCCTTCGATCATGCAGGTGCCGGGAGCGAGGGATGTTGCTGTTGAATTCTTCACCCTCAGCAAGTCCTACAACATGGCTGGCTGGCGTGTCGGCTTCATGGTCGGCAATCGCGAGTTGGTCTCGGCCCTGGCCCGAATCAAGAGCTACCACGACTACGGGACCTTCACCCCAATTCAGGTGGCTTCCGTCATTGCCCTAGAGGGCCCCCAGGACTGCGTGGAGGAGGTTCGCCGCAAGTATCAGGCCCGGCGTGATGTCCTGGCCAGGGGCCTGATTGACGCTGGCTGGCCGGTTGAGATTCCCAAGGCATCGATGTACATCTGGGCGAGGATCCCCGAGGCCTATCAGGCGATGGGGTCCCTTGAGTTCGCCAAAAAACTGCTTCTGGAGGCCAAGGTTGCCGTGTCACCCGGGGTCGGATTCGGCGATTACGGCGACACCCATGTTCGCTTTGCGCTCATCGAGAATGAGCATCGAATTCGGCAGGCGGTGCGTGGCATCAAAGAGATGTTTCGTCGCGATGGGCTGATTCGTATGCCGCAGGATTCTTCGGCCGACCTAGCGGCTTCAGTGGGCGATGGCAATGGCCGCTAAGCCGCTGAGTCCAGTCGCTGCGCTTCGGGTGGGCCTGGCCGGTCTTGGCACCGTTGGGGGTGGGGTGATGTCGGTGCTCTTACGCAACGCCGAGGAGATCGGCCGCCGAGCCGGCCGCCCCATCCAGATTGTCGCTGTGGCCGATCTCGATTCGGCGAAGCGCAAAGAGGCGCAATCCAGTGGTGTTGCCACCTTCGAGAATGCCCTCGAGATGCTGGAGAAGTCCAAGCTCGATGTGCTGATTGAATTGATTGGTGGCTATGGGTTTGCCAAGGAACTGGTTTTGGCGGCCGTGGACCGTGGGCTCAATGTGGTCACCGCGAATAAAGCCCTGCTTGCCGTGCATGGCAACGAGATCTTCGCCAAGGCCGAGGCCAAAGGCGCCACCGTGGCCTTCGAGGCAGCGGTGGCCGGGGGAATCCCCATTATTAAGGCCCTTCGAGAGGGTCTGGTGGCCAATCAAATTCTCTCGGTGGAAGGAATCATCAACGGCACCACCAACTTTATTCTCAGCGAGATGCGTGAGAAGGGCCTCTCCTTCGCTCAGGTTCTTGCAGAGGCCCAGCGTCTTGGTTACGCCGAGGCCGATCCCACCTTCGACGTGGAGGGTGTGGATGCAGCCCATAAAATCACGCTGCTCTGCGCCATGGCGTTTGGCATGTCGGTGCGCTTCGAGCAGGCCCATATCGAGGGCATCTCAAGGCTCGACTCCCAAGACATTGCCTATGCCGATCGACTTGGCTATCGAATCAAGCTCCTCGGCATTACGCGTCGCCGACCCAACGGAGTTGAGTTGCGAGTTCACCCCACACTTATTCCGGCCAAGCGACTCATCGCCAATGTGGAGGGTGCGATGAATGCGGTGGTGGTCCGCGGCGATGCGGTTGGAGAGACGCTCTACTACGGCAAGGGCGCAGGTGCGGAGCCCACGGCCAGTGCCGTGATCGCCGATCTTGTCGACCTTGCCCGCTCGGCCGATGTGCCTGCCAGTTCGCGTGTTCCGCATCTGGGTTTTCAGCCCAATCACCGCGAGGAACTCCAGGTCCTGCCGATCGACTCCATTGAGTCGGGCTACTACCTTCGTCTGCGCGTCTCGGATGAGTCTGGGGTGCTGGCCGACATTACGAGGGTGCTGGCCGATTCCAAGATCTCCATTGATGCTTTCTTCCAGCGCGAGGCCGATGACGGCCAGAACCAGACCGATGTCATCTTGCTCACGCACAGCTGCAAAGAGTCCCAGATCCTCGCCGCCTTGAAGACCATCTCCTCTCTCAAGACGGTCCTCGCGGCCCCGGTGATGCTGCGGGTCGAGAGTTTTGAATAATGCCGCTTGAGTATCGGTCCACCCGATCTACCCAGGCGCTGGGCGGTTTCCAAGACATTCTTCTCGAGGGGCTCGCTCCCGATGGGGGACTTGCGGTTCCCGCGCAGATTCCTCGGGTGCCCGCGGCGACCTTCGCAGCTTGGCTTGACTAGGATTATGCGGACCGTGCGTGGTCGGTCCTCGCTGGTTTTGCCGATGTCATTCCAGTTGGGATTCTTGCGCGATTGACTCGCTCGGCCTACCAGGCCGAGAAGTTTGGTGGCCATACCGAGATCGCCCCGCTTCGTCACCTTGGAGAGGAGGGCCAGACCAACATCGCTTTGCTCGAGCTATCGAATGGGCCCACCCTGGCATTCAAAGACATGGCCATGCAGATGCTCGGAGAGTTGTTTGAGCATGTCTTGTCGGCAGGGGGTTCCCGACTCAATATCCTCGGGGCCACTTCGGGGGATACGGGAAGCGCCGCGGAATACGCCATGCGTGGTCGCTCACGAGTCGCCGTTGTGATGTTGTCGCCTGAGGGTCGTATGAGTGCTTTTCAGCGCGCCCAAATGTACTCCCTGCATGACGCCAATATTCATAACCTATCTGTGCCGGGCAGCTTTGATGACTGTCAAGACCTCGTCAAGGCCGTCTCTGCCGACCTCGCCTTCAAGCAGCGCCATTGCATTGGTTCGGTCAACTCAATCAATTGGGCGCGCATTGCATCTCAGGTGGTCTACTATTTTGCTGCGTACGGACAGGCCATGCGGCTCTATGGGCTGAAGTATGGCGAGCCCATTGCTGTCAGTGTGCCGTCTGGCAACTTTGGCAATGTGCTCTCGGGTTATGTGGCAAGGCGCATGGGGCTGCCAATATCCAAGCTTGTGGTGGCCACCAACGAGAACAATGTCCTCGATGAGTTCTTTAAGACTGGGCGCTATCGGCCTCGAAGCAGTGCCGAGACCCACATCACGTCTAGCCCATCCATGGACATATCAAAGGCATCCAATTTCGAGCGCTATGTCTTTGACGTCCTGGGGGGCGATTCAGAACGACTGGCAGCACTCTGGGAGCGTTTGCGTTCAGAGGGTGAGTTCGATCTCTCCGATCCAGCAACCCGTGGTTTTATCGACCGCTCTGGCCTGGTCTCCGGGGCCAGTCACCATGCTGCAAGGCTCAAGACGATTTCGGACTGCCACCGCCGCTACCAGCGAGTCATCGATCCCCACACGGCCGATGGCCTCTATGTGGCGCGGCAGCATCTCGAGCGGGGCGTGCCGATGGTCTGCCTCGAGACGGCCCTGCCTTCGAAGTTCGAGGAGACCATTGTCGAGGCACTGGGTCATGGCATTCCTCGGCCTGTGGGGCTTGAGGCGATTGAATCACTGCCGCAGCGGGTGAGACCGATGAAGAATGACGTTGAATTGCTCAAGCGCTATATCGCTGAGAACCTCCCCCAGGCCTAGCCAATGAAGACACTCGATCAGGCGATTGGGCAGCTGACTGATCGGGCCGAGCCGCTGGCCGGGCGAGAGTCCGTCGCACTCGAATCTCTGCTGGGCCGTGTTTTGGCCCATCCGATTGTCTCGCCAGTCGATGTTCCAACTTTCGACAACAGTCAGGTCGACGGCTATGCCCTGCGTCTCGGTGACCTCGCAGATTCACGACCATTGCCAGTCTCTCAGCGCATTGCCGCGGGCGCTCTCGCAAGTGCCCTTGAGCCAAACACGGCGGCAAGGATATTCACTGGTGCGCCTGTGCCCTCGGGTGCCGATGCAGTGGCGATGCAGGAGGACTCTGAGGTCGGCCCCGATGGTCGGGTTCTCATTCGCGCGTCACTGAAGCAGGGAGAGAACATTCGCCCGAGGGGCGGGGACCTTCGAGCGGGGCAGTCCGCACTGCCAGCCGGGCGTCGACTCTCGGCGGCGGACATTGGTTTGATTGCCTCGCTGGGGCATGGTCATGCAACTGTGGTGAGAAGGCTCAGAGTGGCGGTATTCTCGAGCGGCAATGAATTGCGACAGCCAGAGTCTCCCTTGGATGCTGGGCAAATTTACGATAGCAACCGACCCATGGTGATGTCCCTTGTGAGGGGCCTGGGTGCGGAAGTGATCGACATGGGCTGCCTGCCCGATCGGCTTGACGTTACAGCAGGGGCGCTTGCCAAGGCCTCAGAGCGGGCCGATGTGATTCTCACCTGCGGCGGTGTCTCCGTGGGGGAAGAGGACCACATCAAAGCCGCTGTGGAGCAGGAGGGCGCGCTGACACTCTGGAAGATCGCCATCAAGCCAGGAAAGCCTTTCGCGTTTGGGAAGGTCCTTGGGGCGGATTTCCTTGGAATGCCCGGCAATCCCGTCTCGGCATGGGTCACTTTTGCACTTCTCGTGCGGCCCTTCCTTCTGAGGCGATCGGGGGTCCTGGATGTCAGCCCGCGGTTTCACTTGTGTCGGGCGGCTTTCGAGCGGCTCCAACCCGACCCCCGCCAGGAGTTCATGCGAGCCAGCCTCAATGCGCAGGGGGAGATCGTTCCCCATGGACGCCAGAACTCCCAGGTTCTCTCCTCAATTGTTGAATCCGAGGGGCTGGTGGAGGTGCCCATGGAGACCCCGGTGAGGCGGGGTGATTTACTGCGGTTCTATCCATTCGGGTCTCTGCTGTCCTAGCATTGGCATATGGGCCTCCAAACCGAAACCACCACGATCCAGATTCGACTCAAGCTGTTTGCATCGTTGCGCGAACTCGCCGGCCATGCAGAGGAGCAACTCGCCCTCTCCGGCCCTCACTCCGTCGGCTCGGTGCGCGCGCTGCTGGCTGCGCGCGGCGATCGATGGCAGGCTCTACTCGACTGCGCAAGGGTTCGTGCGGCGCTCAATCAGCAATTGGCGTCGGAGCATGCGCTCCTCTCGGAAGGTGACGAGTTGGCCTTCTTCCCGCCAGTCACGGGGGGTTGAGCGTCGATGGCACGGGTTTGTGTTCAGACCGAGGACTTCAATATCGGTGAGGAACTCGAGCGATTGCGTCGAGATGGATCTGGTGCCTGGGATACTCGCATCGGCGCTGTTGCCAGCTTTATTGGGACCGTTCGAGACATGAACGAGGGTGCGGCCGTCTCCGGTCTTACCCTGGAGCACTATCCCGGGATGACCGAGTCGAGTATCGAAGCGATCATCTATCAGGCAGAGTCTCGTTGGCCCTTGTATTCAGTCCGGGTCTTGCATCGTGTTGGCCCAATGTTTCCGGCGGATCAAATCGTCTTTGTGGGTGTGAGCAGTGCCCACCGCGAGGCCGCCGTAGAGGCCTGCGCCTTCATCATGGATTACCTAAAGACCCAAGCGCCTTTTTGGAAGAAAGAGACCACGCCGGAGGGCCATCGTTGGGTTGATGCCAGAGCCAGCGATGAGCAGGCGCTGCAGAAATGGACTTGAAAAGCCGCGGAGTCATCTCCATCTAATGGTCAATCCCGGTCTATTGAAGTGGCCGAACACCATTGAAGGAATGAGAGATGCGCCTCGATAAGATGACCACGGCCTTTCAACAGGCCATATCCGATGCACAGAGCCTTGCGTTGGGGAATGACAACCCCGCAATCGAGCCTGCCCACTTGCTTCTGGCGCTTCTTGAGCAGACCGAGGGGTCGAGCCGATCCCTGCTTTCGCGCGCGGGTGGCAATGTCTCAAAGCTGCAGGCGGAGGCCCGGCAGGCGCTGGATCGACTGCCGAGGGTCTCGAGCCCCAATGGGCAGATCACCCTTGGCTCAGAGCTGAGTCGGCTCCTCAACCTCACCGACCGGGAGGGGCAGAAGCGCGGCGATCAGTTTATCGCCAGCGAATTGTTTCTCTTGGTTCTCAGTGATGACAAGTCCGAGGCAGGTCGCCTGCTCCGAGAGTCCGGCGTGAGCCGTCGCAATCTCGAGTTGGCCATTGATGCGGTCAGAGGCGGTGCATCGGTGGACTCGGCCGAGGCCGAGGGGCAGCGCGAGTCGCTCAAAAAATTCACGGTCGATCTGACCGAGCGGGCATCAACGGGGCGGCTCGACCCGGTGATTGGGCGCGATGACGAGATTCGTCGATGCATACAGATTCTTCAGCGCCGAACCAAGAACAACCCTGTGCTGATCGGTGAGCCGGGTGTGGGCAAAACAGCCATCGTCGAGGGGCTGGCCCAGCGGATCGTGAATGGTGAAGTCCCCGAGGGGCTCAAAGGCAAACGCGTTTTGACCCTTGATATGGCTGCGCTGCTTGCCGGCGCAAAGTTTCGTGGTGAGTTCGAGGAGCGACTCAAGGCGGTTCTTAAGGACATTGCGGCCATGGCCGAGCAAGACAGCGCCGGTCACCCCATTGTGTTCATTGATGAGATCCACACCATGGTTGGGGCGGGCAAGGCAGAGGGGGCCATGGATGCGGGCAATATGCTCAAGCCTGCACTCTCTCGTGGTGAACTCCATTGCATTGGCGCGACCACGCTCGATGAGTACCGAAAGTACATCGAGAAAGATGCGGCACTCGAGCGCCGCTTCCAGAAGGTTCTAGTGGGTGAGCCCAGCGGCGAGGCAACCATTGCCATTCTGCGAGGACTTCAGGAGCGCTACGAACTCCACCATGGGGTGGACATCACCGACCCCGCCATTGTTGCGGCCGCGGAACTCTCCCATCGCTACATTACAGACCGATTCCTTCCGGACAAGGCCATCGACCTGATTGATGAGGCTGCGAGTCGAATCAAGATGGAGATCTATGTAAAGTCCGAGGCAATGTACAAACTCGATCGACGCCTGATTCAGCTGAAGATCGAGCGTGAGGCTGCGCGAAAAGAGAAGGACGAGGCTTCGAAGAAGCGGTTCGATCTCATCGAACAAGAGATTGATCGACTCGAGCGGGAGCTCGCCGATCTTGAGGAAATCTGGCGATCCGAGAAGGCGGCAGTCCAGGGGTCGCAGCATATTAAGGAAGAGATCGAGCGCCTTCGGCTTGAGATCGAGCAGCACACAAGAAAGGGCGACTGGCAGAAGGTCTCCGAGCTTCAATATGGTCGGCTGCCAGGGCTCGAGGCACGGCTGAAGGCGGCCGATTCCGGGGCGCCCGATCAGGGGCGGCCGCGGCTGCTCAGAACACAGGTCGGTGCCGAGGAGATTGCAGAGGTGGTCTCTCGCGCGACTGGTATTCCGGTCTCCAAGATGATGCAGGGCGAGCGAGAGAAGTTACTGCAGATGGAATCCCACCTTCATGGGCGGGTGGTGGGCCAGGACGAGGCGGTGACGCTGGTGGCTGATGCGATTCGGCGCTCACGGGCGGGGCTCTCCGACCCCAATCGGCCCTATGGTTCCTTTCTCTTTCTTGGCCCCACGGGGGTTGGCAAGACCGAGCTCTGCAAGGCCCTGGCCCAGTTTCTTTTCGACTCTGAAGAGCAGTTGGTTCGCATCGACATGAGTGAGTTCATGGAGAAGCACTCGGTCTCCAGGCTCATCGGTGCGCCTCCGGGTTATGTGGGCTACGAAGAGGGGGGCACGCTGACCGAGGCAGTTCGGCGCAAGCCATACAGCGTGATTCTTCTCGACGAGGTGGAGAAGGCCCACCCAGACGTCTTCAATGTCCTGCTCCAGGTCTTGGACGATGGACGCCTCACGGACGGGCAGGGCAGAACCGTCGACTTTCGAAACACCGTGGTCGTGATGACTTCCAACCTCGGCTCGCCCGAGATTCAGCGCCTGAGCGGAGAGCCGACGGACATCGTCAAGGCGGCAGTCATGGCCGAAGTCAAGCAGCACTTCCGGCCGGAGTTCATCAATCGAATTGACGAGATCGTGGTCTTCCATGGACTTGATCGGGCCCACGTTCGAAGCATCGCGCGCATTCAGTTGGAGCGCTTGGGTGCCCGGCTGGCTGAGCGAGACCTACGTCTTGTGGTCTCCGAGGAGGCGCTCGATGAGGTGGCCAAGGTCGGTTTTGATCCCCTCTACGGCGCGCGGCCCCTCAAACGTGCGATCCAATCGCAGATTGAGAATCCAGTGGCTCGCTTGATACTCGAGGGACGCTTTGCGCCGAACGACGTGGTGCCGGTCGACCTCAAAGACGGCCAGCTGTCCTTCGAACGGGTGGTCCACTAGTGGCGGCAAGAGGGTGACGCATCCTCGGCAGGGGTCGGTGGCGCAATCGCAGGAGTCCGACGCGACCGTCTGGCGGCGGTTCATGGCGATGGTCTATGAGTCCATCCTCTTGGTGGGGCCGGTGCTGGTCTATGGATTCGTCTATGCCGTGCTAACCGGCCAGCCCGACGAAACGCCCGGAGAGGCGAGTGCGAAACGTCTCGGACTTCAGTTATCGGTCTACGCACTCTGCCTCCTCTACTTTGCCTGGGGCTGGAGCCGAGGCCGGGTCACGCTCCCGATGCAGACCCTCGCCCTCCGAGTGGTGGATGCGCAAACGGGCGGCGGATTGAGTCTCTCTCAGGCCTTGTTTCGCGCGGTGGTGGGTAGCCTGTCTCTGATCACCGGCCTCTGGCTTGTCTTTGGTTTGCTGCGATCCGATCGGCAGAGCTTCCACGATTGGATCGCGGGAACGCGCCTCGTTCACACCCCTCGAATTTGACCACCCGGCCGGAAGGCCACTATCATTGCCCGCTTGCCGATTGAAGCGTCGAGAAAGGGCCCACAAGGCCTGCTTTCTCGCCGATCCATCAGCTCCAAGGCCCTGCTTAATGTCTGCGTCTTCCGCCCTCGGAGGGCGCCGGCGGGTGGGGATCGCTAGAACTGTTTAGGACCGAACAACATGGAAATGACTGGCGCAGAAATTCTTGTGCGCTGCCTTCAGGAAGAGAAGGTGGAGCACTTATTCGGCTACCCCGGTGGGGCCGTTCTCTACATCTACGACGAGATATTCAAGCAAGACAAGGTCAAGCACATTCTCGTGCGACATGAGCAGGCGGCTGTTCATGCGGCCGACGCTTACTCGCGAAGCAGCCTTAAAACAGGCGTCTGCATTGTTACCAGTGGCCCTGGACTCACCAATGCCGTTACTGGCATTGCGACGGCCTACATGGATTCAATCCCGATGGTCATCGTCTCTGGGCAGGTGCCCACCCACGCCATTGGCTTGGATGCCTTTCAAGAGTGCGACACGGTGGGGATCACAAGGCCTTGTGTGAAGCACAACTTCCTTGTGAAGGATGTCAAGGATCTGGCCGCCACCATGAAGAAGGCCTTCCACATTGCCCAGACGGGACGTCCCGGTCCAGTGTTGGTCGATGTCCCCAAGGACGTGACGCGCGACCGATGCAAGTTCGAGTACCCCAAAGAGATCGCCTTGCGTTCATACAACCCCGTGGTGAAGGGTCACTTGGGGCAGATTAAGAAGGCGGCCCAGATGATTTTGGCCGCAGAGCGCCCCATGGTCTACTCCGGCGGCGGCGTCATTCTCTCGAATGCCTCGGCCGAACTCACCGAGTTGGTGGACATGTTGGGTGCACCTTGTACCAACACGCTGATGGGTCTCGGCGCCTACAAGGCATCGGACAAGAAGTTTTTGGGCATGCCGGGTATGCATGGCACCTACGAGTGCAACATGGCCATGCAGCATTGCGATGTGCTCATTGCGGTGGGTGCCCGATTCGATGACCGAGTGATTGGCAACCCCAAGCACTTTGCCCAGAACCCCCGAAAGATTGTTCACATCGACATCGACCCCTCTGTGATCTCAAAGCGTGTGAAGGTCGACTTACCGATTGTGGGCGATGTCAGGGAGGTGCTGCGTGACTTGATCGGACAGCTCAAGGAGCTCCGGTCGGCAAAGCCTGCAGATCCATCGCCATACAAGGCATGGTGGGAGCAGGTCGAGCAGTGGAGAGGCCTCAATTGTTTGGGCTACAAGACCAGCAACGAACTCATCAAGCCGCAGGCTGTTGTCGAGGCCCTCTGGCGCATTACCAAGGGCGATGCCTTTGTCACCTCCGATGTGGGGCAGCACCAGATGTGGGCGGCCCAGTATTACCGGTTCGACAAGCCACGCCGTTGGATTAACTCTGGTGGCCTGGGCACCATGGGCGTGGGGCTTCCTTACGCAATGGGAGTGAAGTTTGCGCATCCCGATGCCGAGGTGGTCTGCATTACCGGCGAGGCCTCTATCCAGATGAATATTCAGGAGCTCTCCACCTGCCAGCAGTACCGACTCCCTGTGAAGATAGTCAACCTCAACAACCGTTACCTGGGGATGGTTCGTCAGTGGCAGGAGATCGAGTACGGCAGTCGGTACTCGGAGTCGTACATGGATTCCCTTCCCGATTTCGTCAAGCTTGCGGAGTCCTATGGGCACGTGGGGATGCGAATCGACAAGCCCTCGGATGTGGAGCCAGCACTCAAAGAAGCGCTCGGTATGAAGGACCGGCTGGTTTTCCTCGACTTCATCACTGACCAGACGGAGAACGTCTGGCCCATGGTGCAGACAGGCAAGGGCCTCACCGAGATGTTGCTCGGTGCCGAGGACCTCTAAGGGGGATGACCATGAAACACATCATTTCTATTCTTCTTGAGAACGAGCCCGGCGCCCTATCCAGGGTGGTTGGACTGTTCTCCGCTCGCGCATACAACATCGAGTCTCTCACCGTGGCCCCCACGGAGGACAAGTCGCTCTCCCGAATGACCATCGTCACGCGGGGGTCCGAAGACGTGATCGAGCAGATTACGAAGCACCTCAACCGTCTCATCGAGGTGGTTAAGGTCATTGACCTCAACGAGTTTCCATACATCGAGCGAGAGCTTATGCTCATCAAGGTGAGGGCCGTGGGCAAGGAGCGCGAGGAGCTCAAGCGAATGTCGGATATTTTCCGCGGCCGAATTATCGATGTCACGGACAAGTCCTACACCATCGAACTCACTGGGGATGGTGGCAAGCTCGATGCATTCATTGAGGCCCTCGAAGAGGGCTCCATTCTGGAAACTGTTCGAACAGGCAGCTCAGGGATCTCCCGTGGTGAGCGTGTTCTGCGTGTCTAAACCGGGCAGGCGCCCAAATTATTTCTAAAGGAACCCCCATGAATGTTTACTACGACAAAGACGCGGACCTCTCGCTGATCAAGGGCAAGAATATCGCCATCATCGGTTACGGCGCTCTGTGTCACGCCCATGC
>DAIPXU010000018.1:0-14314 GCA_036783055.1 Burkholderiaceae bacterium
CCCGTCTTTAAGGTGTAATAGATCTCGGTGGAGGCCATGGCAGTATCCGACGCACCCGCAGCCTTGAGCATGGACTCAAACGTGGGGTCCGCAGCACGCAGCTTCATGCCCGCCACCGACTCCGGGCCGGTCACTGGCTTGTCTTTGGCTGCAAAACCGCCCGGTGTCCACCACCAAGTGATGATGCGAAAGCCGTGCTTCTCAGAGAGTTCTTGGAGCTTCGTGTAGTAGCCCGTTTTCTTCAGTCTCATCGCGAAGGCAAGGGTGGGGATGGTGCCCGGCAGGATCACCGCCGAAAACTCCTGGGCCTTGCCCACGGCGTACGACATCGGAAAGACTGCCATTTCCAATGTGCCGTTTTGTAGCGCATCGAGTTGCGCCACTGGCTTGATACCGAGCGACTGGGCCGGATAGATCCTGAACTTCAGGCTCGGATCCGCCTTCTCGACCTCGGAAACAAAGAGTCGGGTGGCACGGTCTCGACCATCTACCTGCGCCTTCCACTGGTGGGAGATCTTGATCTCTTGCGCCTGAAGACCAGTGGAGATGCCCATTGCAGCAGCCAGACCAGCGATTGCGAGGGCTTTGGGAATTGATCGAAACAACTTAGCCATTCTTGTCTCCTTGCGTGGGTGTTCTTGAACTTCGGATGATCCCGAAGGGCCGCCGGTTGCGCATCAGGGAAATCCCCGCCTTTGCAAGGCCCCTCTCGGGCGCTGCCGGAGGGCCGCGGACCCCAACTCGATCAACCCCTTCCGATGAAGGGCATATTGGTCGCCATGATGGTCATGAACTGCACATTTGCACCGAGTGGCAGCGAGGCCATGTGGCAAACCGCGTCGGCCACACATTTCATGTCCATGAGCGGCTCGGCTTTTCGCGAGCCATCGGCCTGGAGTGCGCCCGCACCAAAGGCCGTGGTCATCTCAGAGGCCGCATTGCCAATGTCAATCTGGCCGCACGCAATCGAGAAAGGACGCCCGTCGAGCGAGAGTTGTTTGGTGAGCCCCGTGATGGCGTGTTTGGTCACGGTATAGGCCACCGAGAGAGGCCTTGGCGCCTGAGCAGAAATAGAACCATTGTTGATGATTCGTCCCCCCATGGGCGACTGATGACGCATGAGACCGAAGGCCGCGCGCGCACAGAGAAAAGCGCCGTTTAGGTTCACCGCCACCGACTTCTCCCAAGTCTCTAATGAGACCTCATCAATGAGTGCGCCGGCGGGAAAAATGCCAGCATTGTTGAACAGGAGATCCAAGCGGCCGCATTCCGCTCTGACTTGCGCAAACAAACCCTCCACCTCCGAGGCCTTCGAGACATCGGCAGTGACCACCTTTGCGTTTGCATGGCCGGCCGCAGTATCGAGCAGCGGTTGCTCACGCCGGCCCACCAAAACCACACTCCAGCCGTCGTTGAGAAGCCCGCGAGCGCTGGCCCGGCCTATGCCGCTGCCCGCACCCGTTACAACCGCAACCCTCGGGCCCGCACTCAATGAAGAAGTATTCTGTTGCGCTGGATTCATAAAGGAGTGTCCTCGTGAACGAAGGCATTGAGATGACCCATTCTTGCATCATTTACATCCACGGGTTTCGCAGTTCGCCACAGTCATCCAAGGCCCTGCAACTTCAGGACTGGCTGGCAAAAGAGAGCATCGAGTTTCGCTGCCCTGCGCTCGACATTCGGCCCCGCACGGCCCAGTCTCAAATCCAGACGGAGATTGACCAGGCACTTGCCATGGGACTCACACCCCGACTCATCGGCAGTTCGCTCGGCGGCTTCTACGCCGCGCACTTCATGGAGTCACATCCCGCACGGGCTGCATTCAAGGCCTGCCTGATCAACCCGGCCTGCTACCCCAGCAGAGACCTCGCTGGCCAGGTCGGTGACTTGCCCGCCTGGCACTCTGGAGAAGTCCTTGTCTTCAAAGAGAGTTACCTGGAGGAGCTCGCAGACATGGCGGTGGGGCTTAGTTCACCCGAGCGTTACCTGTTGGTGGCAGCCACCGGTGACACGCTGCTGGACTGGCGAGAGATGGTCGATACCTTTCCGGGCGCACAACACCACGTCGTGGAAGGCTCCGACCACAGCCTCACCGATTTCCCCGATCACTGGCCCTCGATTCGTTCATTTCTGCTCGGATCGAGCGAGAGGCGTTGAAGCCAAACCCATCCGGCAAGAAAGAAGAGTCCTGTCATCCAGAGCGCGAGTCTGTGGTCTCCGGCCGAGATGCTCGTGACCAAGCCATATGAGAGCGGGCCAAGAATGGCCGCCGCATTGATCGCCACACCCCAGTAGCCAAAGGCCTCGCTCAACGACCCCGCGGGGGCCAAAAGGCCAACAACAGCGCGTGCCCCGCTCTGGCTTGCCCCCATGGCAAGGCCAGCGAGATTCGCGGCCACCCAGAAGGCGGCTTCGCCCTGCGCCGTGGCTGCCACAACCACCATCAGCATCCAGAGCACCAAGGCCATTGAGAGGCTTCGGCGATGGCCCAGCCAATCCTGGAGTCTGCCGAACAAAAATGCCCCAAGACTTGCGGTCACGTTGACCACCAAGAGCAAGACGATGGTTTGCGCCATACCAAAGCCCAAGGCCTGCTGTGCGTAGATTGAGGCCAAGGCAATCACCGTGGCCACCCCCGACTGATAAACCAGCACGCAGCCCAAAAATGATCGCAAGGCCCGATGCTCACCCATCTCCCGCCATCCACGAATGAGCCTCGACCATGCTTGCTGCCAGGAGGCCTCCGTGGCGGCCCCAGTCTCGGGCAACTGAGAGAGCGCCACAAGCCCAACCACCAGAAACACAGCAGCGGTGACCCACATGGCGCCCGACATCTGCACCTGTGCGGGTGGCATATCCAAGATTTCCTTGGGCCCTGCCATCACCCAGGCCAGGGCCATGGCAAGCGTTGCGAGCCCACCCAAATAGCCCACCGACCAGCCAAACCCAGACAAGCGGCCCAGGCGATCGGGCGGGGCCAGTTCGCGAAGGTAGGCGGCAGAGAGATCTTGATGGGTCGCAAAGAAAAAGTTTGAAAGCAGCAGAAGCACGCCTGCCATGGCCCAGTCGCCAGGACCCACCCAGGCAAGCCCTGCAGTGGCCGTTGCACAGACAACGGTGCACAACACCAGGCCCCTTCTGCGTCCACCCCGCGCATCGACATACGCCCCCACCCATGGGGCCAAGACCATCACCAAGAGGTGGCTCAGACCGAGCAGGAGCGTCCAGGCCAGGGTTGCGTTGGGCGAACCACCGGCCACCACAGACACAAAATACGCATTAAAAACCGCGGTAAGCACCACAGTGGTGTAGCCAGAGTTGGCGAAATCAAGGCCGGCCCAGGCCCATATCTGCCGACGAGAGGCCCCTGTCTGAGGCAAAATAGTCTCCTTCCATAGACCAACCATGAGTCGCACTGGCAACTCTCTCCGTGACCCGCAAACTCTACATACGCACCTTCGGCTGCCAGATGAATGAGTATGACTCGGCCAAGATGGTCGACGTACTGAGCGCCTCCGAGCCCATCGAGACCACCGAGCAACCGGAAGAGGCCGACATCATCCTCTTCAACACCTGCTCTGTTCGTGAGAAGGCCCAAGAGAAGGTCTTCTCCGACCTCGGCCGGGCCCGTGATCTCAAGGCCATCAAGCCCAATCTCATCATTGGGGTGGGTGGTTGCGTCGCAAGCCAAGAGGGCGAGGCCATCGTGCGCAGGGCCCCGTATGTCGACGTGGTCTTTGGCCCCCAGACTCTGCATCGACTCCCCAACCTGATTCATGCCCGTCAGAACACCGGCCGCCCCCAGGTCGATATCTCCTTTCCGGAAATCGAAAAATTCGATCATCTTCCGGCCCCTCGGGTCGAGGGTCCCACGGCATTCGTCTCGATCATGGAGGGTTGCAGCAAGTACTGCAGTTTTTGTGTTGTGCCCTACACCCGGGGCACCGAGGTCTCTCGCCCGTCCATTGATGTGCTCACTGAGATCGCCGAACTGGCCCAGCAAGGCGTCCGAGAAGTCACCCTGCTCGGGCAAAACGTCAATGCATTCGTTGACGCCCATGCATCGATTGATTTCACAGGCCTGCTCGAGTTGGTCTGTGAGGTGCCGGGCATTGAGCGTGTGCGCTTTACCACCTCGCATCCCAAAGAATTCAGTGCGCGACTCATTGAGGCCTTTGCCCGCCTACCCAAGCTTGCGAGCTATGTGCACCTCCCGGTGCAGTCGGGCAGTGACAGGGTCCTTGCGGCAATGAAGCGGGGCTATACCGCCCTGGAGTTCAAGAGCATTGTTCGTCGCCTGCGTGCGGCCCGACCCGATGTCGCCATTTCCAGTGACTTCATCGTGGGCTTCCCCGGCGAGACCGAGGAAGACTTCGAGGCCACCATGCGGCTCATTGATGACTGTGGCTTTGAGTCGGCCTACTCTTTTATCTATCGCCCTCGGCCAGGACCCCCTGCGGCCGACCTCCCCGATGCGGTCTCGGCCGAGGAGAAGTTGGCGCGACTCCAACGACTCCAGGCCCGAATTGATCAGAACAGCCGGCAGTTGGGGGAATCGATGCAAGGATCAAAACAAACGGTTTTGATTGAAGGCCCCGCGCGAAAGAACCCCAAGGAGTTCATGGGTCGGACCAGCAACAACTGGGTGGTGAATTTCGCTCCGTCCCCCCAACAGGCCGTTGGAGACTTTATTCAGTTGCGAATTGAGACCGCCTTGCCGCACAGCCTCCGGGGCGCGCCCCTCTGATGCAAAATCGACCCCCACTCTGATGGCAAGCCGACGAAGCCGCGATGGATCGGTGACCGAGCGGCTCGCTCTACTCGAGAATGACAACGAGGGCCTGGCCAATCTCTGTGGGCCACTTGAGCAAAACCTGCGCTGCATCGAGACCAGCCTCGACATCGCGATCCGCCGACGCGGCGCCATCTTCGAAATCAATGGCAAGGCCGAATCGGTCGAGGCGGCCCGGGGCCTGCTCGAACAACTCGCCCCCGCCGCAAAGGCGCCGGTTCAACTCAAAGATGTACAACTCGCCATCGTCGAGCATCGCTCACCGCGCCTGGGTGCCGAGGAGGATGCCAGCGCCCTCGCAGCGTCCGAGACCAATCCGCCCGAGGCCATCGACCTCAGAACCCGGCGGCGAGACCTACGAGGCCGAACGGAGAATCAACGGGCCTACCTTCGCGCCATACAAGCCCACGACATCAGCTTTGGCATTGGCCCGGCCGGCACCGGCAAGACATTCTTGGCCGTGGCCTCGGCCGTCGATGCACTCGAGCGCGATACCGTGAGCCGCCTCATCCTCACGCGCCCAGCCGTGGAGGCCGGTGAGCGCCTCGGTTTCCTGCCGGGCGATCTCTCACAGAAAGTAGACCCTTACCTGCGGCCACTCTATGACGCACTCTATGAATTGATGGGGCTCGAGCGCGTCACCAAACTCTTTGAGCGGCAAGTCATCGAGGTGGCACCCCTGGCCTACATGCGCGGTCGCAGTCTCAACCACGCATTTGTCATCCTCGATGAGGCGCAGAACACCACCCGCGAGCAGATGAAGATGTTTCTCACGCGCATCGGATTTGGCAGTAAGGCGGTGATCACCGGAGACCCATCGCAGATCGCCCTGCCGCGGGGCCAGACGAGCGGGTTGGTCGAGGCCGCCGGGGTGCTCGCCGATGTTCGCGGTGTTTCCTTCACCCACTTCAATAGCCAGGATGTGGTTCGCCACCCCTTGGTTGCCCGCATTGTCGATGCTTACGCAATCTACGAAGAGCAGGGTGCAAAGAGCTGAGTATGCCAATTGAGCTCCACCTGCAACTTCAGTCGGAATCGGCACTTCCCCTCACGAGGCCGCGAATACGGCGACTCGTCACGGCAAGCCTCGATGCGCGTGTTCAACAGGCCGAGCTCGCGCTGGTCTTTCTCAATCGAGCCAAGGCCCAATCACTCAATCGCGAGTACCGCCAGAAAGATTACGCAACCAATGTGCTCACTTTCTCCTACGAAGGCCCGCCGAGACTCAGCGCTGACCTCGTCTTCTGCACCCCGGTGGTGCGAGAGGAGGCCCGCGCCCAGAAGAAGTCCTTTGAACATCACCTGGCCCACTTGATTGTCCATGGCTGCCTGCATGCCTGTGGGCTTGACCACCAAGACAACGCAGAGGCAGAGGCCATGGAGTCCCTAGAGGCACGAATACTCAGGCGATTCCGAATTCCCAACCCCTATGGCACACTAGAGGGGTCGAAACAACCCATGCCCATGCATGACTGATGCCGACCCTAGGCCCTCGGGCCTGAGTCACCTCCTCAAGCGCCTCTGGTCCCGCCTCACTGGGCGGACCGATGAAAAAGAAGAACTTCTCGAGCAACTTCGAGAGGCAGAGGCCCACGATGTCATTGATGCCGATGCCGTATCCATGATGGAAGGCGTCTTGCAGGTCTCCGATTTGGCAGTGCGAGACCTGATGGTGCCCAGGGCCCAGATGGATGTCATCGACATCGAGCAGCCACTGCAAGAGATTCTCGAGTTTGTCATCCAGACGGCACATTCGCGCTTTCCAGTCTTCGAGAGCAAACGCGACAACATCATTGGCGTTCTCTTGGCCAAGGACATTCTGAAGGTCATGGCCGACGAAGACCAAGACATTCGCGGCCTTCTGCGACCGGCTGTCTTTGTGCCAGAGTCCAAGCGACTCAACATCATGCTTCGCGACTTCCGTCTCAATCGCAATCACATTGCCATGGTGGTCGACGAGTACGGCGGTGTCTCTGGTCTCATCACTATCGAAGATGTGCTCGAGCAGATTGTGGGCGACATTGAAGACGAGCACGACATTGAAGAAGAAGATGACAACATTCTTCCCGTGCCTCACCACGATGGTCAGTTTCGTATTCGCGCCCTCACCCCGCTCGAACAATTCAATGCCCATTTCGAGTCGTCGCTCTCGGATGAGTCCGCCGACACCATTGGTGGTTTTGTCACCGACCGCCTTGGCCGTGTGCCCCACAAGGAAGAGGTTGTCGAGATCGACGGTTTTCTATTCGAGATCCAGAGGGCCGACGCACGAATGGTTCACATGCTCTTGGTCCGACGCGCCGCGGTCGCTGTAGAGGACACAGACAATGCCCTCACTGGCCCTGAGCTGGGCCGCTAGCCTCGCAAGCCTTGGCGCACTCGCGCTCTTAATTCATCTCTGGCAACGCCCAGAGCGATGGGCGCCCCGACTCGCATCCGGTCTGCTCATTCTTCTGGCCTTGGTCGGACTGCACTGGATTTACATCAGCCTGCACGACTACGGCCACATGCCCATGCCACTGGCCGCACTGGGAACCCTTGCTCTGGCCGTTTATGTCTCCTCCTACGGCATTGCCGCCGGCTGGTTGCACCGTCGTTTTCAGCTCTCGCCCTGGGCCCTGGCCGGCCTCATCACGCTGCTCGAATGGGTGCGTGGCGAACTCTTCACCGGCTTTCCCTGGTTGTCCTGGGGCTACCAGCAGATTGACAGCCCCTTGGCGGGGTACGCACCCCTCTTTGGTGTCTTTGGTGTCACTTTTCTCACCGCACTCTGTGCGGCATGGCTCACCAAGGTCACGCTGGCCCGTGTCATTGGAATCGTGGCCATCCACATCGCTGGGCTTGGCCTCTTTCTTGTTCAATACACAACACCGGCCGGCCCATCGATTCGCGTGGCCCTGGTTCAGTCTGCAGTGCCACAGCAGTTGAAGTTCGACCCGGCGCATGTTGCTCGCTTGGAGGAGGCCCAACTCCAACTCATCCAACAGGCCATGCGGCACCGAGTCAACCTTGTGGCCCTACCAGAGACCGCCTTCATCAAGGACTGGAATCAACTCGATCCCAGCCTTCGCAGTTATCTCAGGGGCCTGGTGCATGGCACGGAGACAGCGCTAATCACCGGAGTGCCATTGAAGGACGAGGAGGGATGGTTCAACAGCGCCATCGCAATACTTCCGCAGGCCTCGCCCTACAGCCTTGAGTACGATGCGCGCTACAACAAGAGCCACCTGGTGCCGTTTGGCGAATTCGTTCCTTTTGGGTTTCGTTGGTTTGTAGATCAGATGCAGATGCCACTGGGAGACTTTGCAAGGGGGTTGCCCATCCAGGCGCCCATGGAAATCGCAGGCCAACGAATCGGAGTCAACATCTGTTTTGAAGACCTCTTTGGAGATGAGATTGCACGTCCACTCTCATCGCGCATCACCCAAGATCGCCACCCCACGATCCTGCTCAATCTGAGTAACCTGGCCTGGTTTGGCCACACCATTGCATTGTCTCAACATCTGTCGATTGCCCGCATGCGAAGCCTGGAGACGGGTCGGCCCACCATTCGTGCGACCAACACAGGCATGACCGCCATCGTCGACCACAAAGGCGATGTCCGTGCTGCCCTTCAACCCATGGCACCTGGCATTCTTGTTGGGACGGTCCAGGGCATGCAGGGCGCCACACCATTTGCGCGCTTTGGCAGCCTGCCCATCCTGCTCATCGCGGCAATCTGTCTGCTTCTCGGGCTTCGGTCGAGCCCCTGGCGGACGGCTAGAATGCAGGGATGAAGACCTTTCAGGATGTCATTCTGACCCTGCAGAATTATTGGGGTGGGCGTGGTTGTGCGCTGCTTCAGCCCATTGATATGGAGGTGGGTGCGGGCACGTCGCACACGGCCACTTTTTTACGCGCCCTGGGCCCAGAGCCTTGGCGGGCGGCCTATGTGCAGCCCTCGCGGCGACCCAAGGACGGTCGATATGGCGAGAACCCCAACCGCCTGCAGCACTACTACCAATACCAGGTTGTTTTAAAGCCCTCACCACCAGATATCCTCGAGCTCTACCTGGGTTCGCTTGTGGCCCTGGGCATCGACCCCAAGGCCCACGACATCCGCTTCGTCGAGGACGACTGGGAGAACCCCACATTGGGGGCCTGGGGCCTGGGTTGGGAGGTGTGGCTCAATGGCATGGAAGTCACGCAGTTCACTTACTTCCAACAAGTCGGAGGGCTCGATTGCAGCCCCATCACTGGCGAGATCACCTACGGGCTTGAGCGACTGGCCATGTACCTGCAGGGGGTCGAGAACGTCTACGACCTCTGCTGGACGCAGTGGCAGGAGGCAGGACAGACCCGCCAAGTCCGCTACCGAGACGTCTACCACCAAAACGAGGTGGAGCAGTCTAAGTTCAACTTCGAGGCAAGCAATGTCGAGGTCTTGCTGCGACGCTTTGGCGAACATGAGAGCGATGCGCGAGACCTTCTCGAGAAGAATCTCGCCCTGCCGGCCTACGAGCAAATTCTCAAAGCAGCACATAGCTTCAATCTGCTGGATGCCCGCGGTGCCATCTCGGTCACCGAGCGGGCCCAGTACATCGCAAGAATCCGCAACCTCTCAAGGATGGTGGCACAGGCCTATGTGGGCTCCAGAGAAGCACTTGGCTTTCCCATGCTGATTCAGCCCAGCTAAGCAGATGACACACGCCCAAGATGCCCGCGCGGCGCTGCTCGTTGAGATTGCCACCGAGGAGTTGCCCCCCAAAGCCCTCTCGCGCCTGAGCGAGTCGTTCAGTCAATCGATTGCCAACGAACTTGCCAGACTGGGGCTTCGACCCAGTAATGCGTCGGTCGAATCCTTCGCCAGCCCGCGTCGGCTTGCAGTGCGCCTGGCCGATGTCGCCGCCCACGCGCCCGATACGCAAAAGGAAGAGCGGCTGCTCCCGGTGTCGGTCGGTCTCGATCCCCAGGGCAAGCCCACCACCGCGCTTGTCAAAAAGCTGGCCAGCCTGGGACTCACTCTGGGCCATGGCATCGAACTCTCCCAGCTCAAGACCATCTCCGATGGCAAGCAAGAGGTCTTTGTATGCAATCGCTTGCAGAAGGGGGCCTCGCTCACCGAAGGCCTGCAGTTGTCATTGGATCGGGCACTCAGTGCCCTGCCCATTCCAAAGCTCATGCGCTACCAGTGGCCCTTGGGTACCAACGGCAGCCTCGAGGAGGTCTCATTTGTACGGCCTGCCCATCATCTGCTTGCGCTGCATGGCGCGGCCGTGGTTCCCATCTCTGGCCTGGGCCTTGCCGCCGACCGCATCACGCTGGGACATCGGTTTCACTGCAGTGGGCCGATCGCGATTCAGAACGCGTTGAGCTATGAGCAACAGCTCGAAGTCGAAGGCCACGTCATCGCCTCCTTCAAGACCCGCCGCGATCGACTCGTCGAATCACTTCAGCGCGCTGCAAATGGGCAGACCGTGGGCATGCCCGAGGCCCTCATCGATGAGGTCAATGGGCTGGTGGAGTGGCCGGTGGTTCTCGAAGGGCAATTCGATGAGGCGTTTTTGTCGGTGCCGCAGGAGTGCCTCATTCTCACGATGCAACAGAATCAGAAGTACTTCGCCATGACCGACAGCAAGGGTCGGCTCGTGCATCGCTTCTTGTTGGCTGCGAATCTCGAGTGGGCCCACCCCCAAACCGTTGTTCAAGGCAATGAGCGAGTCCTTCGGGCTCGACTCAGCGATGCGAAGTTTTTCTTCGACCAAGACCGCAAACGACGGCTTGAAGATCGGCTGCCTGGCTTCGCAGCGGTGACCTATCACAACAAGATCGGCAGTCAGGCCGAGCGAATCAAGCGGCTCGAGCAGCTCGCTGCAAAGTGGGCCCCGCAAATGGATGTCTCAGAGGCCCATGCGCGTCGGGCGGCACGTCTCTGCAAGGCCGATCTGCTCTCCGATATGGTGGGCGAGTTTCCCGAATTGCAGGGCGTTGTGGGTCGCTATTACGCCGAGCACGACCAAGAGCCCGCAGAGATTTCCAGGGCCATCGAGGAGCACTATAGGCCCCGCTTTGCAGGCGATGCGCTCCCCAATGGCTCGATCGGTCAGTTGCTGGCACTTGCCGACAAGTTGGAATCGATCGTTGGAATCTGGGGCATTGGGCTCGCACCGACGGGTGACAAAGACCCCTTCGCCATGCGGCGCTCGGCCCTGGGTATTGCCCGACTCCTCATTGAAGGAGCGCTTCCAATTAATCTGGAAACACTGGTGCAAGACGCAGCCAATTCATTTTCCGCTGTCCCTGCGGTGGTCCCGCCGGTTGAGGACATCTTGGAGTTTATTCGCGAGCGAACCCGTGTCTACCTTCGTGATCAGGGCCACGACGCCGCTCAGATTGATGCTGTGCTTGCCGTCTGCCCCAACTTGTTTCATCAGTTGCCCAAGCGTCTTCATGCCCTGGCGCAGTTCATGGGCAGTTCGGCCGCGCCCTCGCTCTCCTCAGCCAATAAAAGAATTGGCAATATCTTGAAGAAGGCCGCGGTCACCCCAGATCGCGTTGATCCCAAGCGGCTCCAAGATCCCGCCGAAGTGACCCTGGGCGGCCTGCTCAAGGAGTTGGCTCCCCTGGCCACGGCCGCGGCTGCGGAGGGCAATTACGAGAAGGCACTCCATGCACTTTCTGCACTCAAACAGCCAGTCGATGCCTTCTTCGATCAGGTGATGGTCAACGCCGAGGACCCCGCCCTTCGGGCCAATCGATTGGCACTGCTGCAGGAGTTGCATCGCGCAATGAACCAGGTTGCCGATCTCTCGAAGCTCGCGGCCACCAACTGACCATGAATGCCCCCATCATCATCCTCGACCGAGACGGGGTCATCAACGAGGACTCCGACCACTACATCAAGTCGGTCGAAGAGTGGAAACCCATTACAGGCAGTCTGGAGGCCATTGGCCGGCTTCATCACGAGGGCTGGCGCGTCTTCGTCGCCACCAACCAGTCGGGGCTGGCCCGGGGGCTTTTTGAGCTCAAGGCGCTCCACGCCATTCACCAGCGGCTTCGTGACCAACTCTCGGAGATGGGCGGCGCCATTGAGGCCATCTTCTTCTGCCCCCATGGGCCCGAGGCCCAATGCCGTTGCCGAAAGCCCGCCACCGGACTCCTCGAGGACATCGCCCAGCGGTCCGGCCAGAATCTCAAGGATGTGCCAGTTATCGGCGACTCGCATCGCGACCTGGCCGCTGCGCATGCAATGGGTGCGCAGCCCATTCTTGTGAAGACCGGCAAGGGCGAAGGCACCTGGGCTGCCCATCGGTCGGGAGAGTCTCCAGTGCCTGCCAATACCCTTGTATTCAATGACCTTCAGGCCGCGGTCGATCACCTGCTCCAAGTCTCGTCGAATGCGCCGGGCGAACCAACAGAGGAACGCGCACGCTAGTGGCCCTGCTGCGATCGTTGCTCTTTTTTGTTTTCCAAGTGGTCACCCTCACGGTATGGGGAAGCCTCTTTCTTCTGGTGGCCCCATTTCTCAATGACCGTCGCCGCTATGCATTCGCCATGCGATGGCCATGGATCTCAACCTGGGGTGCTCGCACTCTTCTCGGCCTTCGCTGGCAACTCGAGGGCGCAGAAGTGCTTGCACAGTTCGATGGCAAGCCCGCGATTGTCTGCAGCAAACACCAGTCGGCGTGGGAGACGCTCTTTCTTCCGAGTCACCTCAAAACACCCCTCTGTTTTGTATTCAAGAAGGAGTTGCTGCGCATCCCTTTCTTTGGATGGGGCATTGGGCTCTTGCCAATGATTCATGTGGATCGGAGCCAGGGCCGCCAGGCCTACGAGAGCATTCAAGCCCAGGCCGGTGATCGACTGGGCCGAGGATTCTGGATTGCGTTTTTCCCCGAGGGCACGCGAACCCGGCCTGGCCAGAAGGTGCGCTACAAGAATGGGGCGGCCCGCCTGGCCACCGAACTCCAGGTGCCTGTCATTCCTATTGCCCACAATGCGGGGGTCTTCTGGCCCCGCAATGCCTGGATCAAGCGGCCCGGATGCATTACCGTAAAGGTGGGTCCGGCCATCTACCCCAATGGTCGGAGTGCCGATGCAGTCCTTGAGGAGATTGCGCATTGGATCGAGTCAGAAAGTGATGGGCTTGTTCGGGCTGCTTGAGTCGGGCGCCTCGAGCGACAAGCATCGGCGCATCGAAGTCGATGGACTCTCATTTGAATGGACGCTGACGCGTTGTCGCCGGCGGTCGGTGGGAATGCTTTTTCAAGAGGGCGCCATTCGAGTGCGGGCCCCCCGTTGGGTTTCCATTGGTGAGATTGAAGAGATTATTCGCAGCAAACGCCGCTGGCTCATGGCCCGGCACAGGGAGTGGCTCACCCATCAAGACCAACGACTGGAACCCACCGACGATTGGCGCGATGGATCGATGATTCAGTTTCTTGGGCAACCCTGTACTCTGCGACTCTCCGCAGATCAACGGCAGGCCACCTGGGTGGCCCAGACGGCAGAGATTTGGCTCACACTGCCCAACCATGCGGGCCCCGAACAGGTTCGCGACTCCGTGCACGCCTGGCTGCAACAACAGGCCAAAGAAATCCTGGCCGAGCGGCTTGAAACACTCGCGCAGCGGGCCGGCGCAGTATTCAGCCGCTTCTCGTTATCGAATGCCAAAACACGCTGGGGCAGTTGCACACAAGATGGCCATATTCGACTCAACTGGCGGCTGATTCACTTCAGTCTTCCAGTGATTGATTATGTGGTGGCACACGAACTGGCCCATCTGCGCAACATGGACCACAGCCCGGCCTTCTGGCAAGAGGTTCAGCAGATTCTTCCAGGCTTCGAAGAGGGGCAGCGCGAAATCCGCAAGGCCCCCCTCTACGCCTAACTCAGCCGGCCAAAGCTTTTGCCATGGCCAGGTAGGCCGAGACCGGCACCTGCTCGGGCCGATCGGTCTCCGCAAGACCAAAGTCTCTGAAATCAATTCGATCGCGATAGGCGTGCAGATTGTTTCGCAGCATCTTGCGGCGCATGGAGAAGGCATCGGCCACAAGCTTCTCGAGCATCGGCCATGGCACAGTGGCGACTTCCTCTGGGGGCCTTGGACGCATGCTCACGATGGCGGACTCCACTGCTGGAGCAGGGTCAAAAGCCTGGGGCGGGACATCAAGCTGATGGGCCATGGTGTAGCGGGCCTGCAGCATGATGGAGAAGCGCCCATAGGCCTTGCTGCCCTCCCCGGCCACCATTCGCTCGACCACTTCCTTCTGCAGCATGAAGGTCTGATCAGCGATGTGATGGGCCACTCCAAGCAGATGAAATAGGATGGGTGAAGAGATGTTGTAGGGCAGATTGCCCACGACTCGCAGTCCGGGTGGGCCCAGGGCAAGAAAATCCACAGCAAGGACATCTTCTGCAATGAGGTGCAGTCGCTGCCCAAATCGAGCCCTCAAGGCCGAATGCAAATCTCGATCGATCTCAATGGCCGTGAGTTGGCCAAGGCGATCAAGAAGAGGGGCAGTGAGTGCAGCACGCCCGGGC
>DAIPXU010000019.1:0-1320 GCA_036783055.1 Burkholderiaceae bacterium
GGCTCATCGGGCTTCCATGTGAAACATTCAAGAGAGGGGGCTACAGCCTCAAGCACCGCCCGAATCATAAGCGAAAAGACCAGCCCTCATGCTCAACTTTATCCCCGTTCTGTCGATCTGTGATTCGAGTGATGTGAATAACCACGAAAATTTAAAAAAGTTAACGCTTTCATAGGCTTATAAACTCTTATAAGGACCTTTTGTGCCCACTAGGTACAAGATGCACTTGCTCTTTGATTGCCTTGCGCAGAAGATACGGAAACGAAAAATCATGAAACTCGATAGCCTTATGTCCTCCCAAAAAGACGTCTTCTCCAGCAAGTCCTACCCCACCATCATCGATGGCTCTACTCGTTTCAAGGGGGACTTGGAACTGGGCGCAAACGCGCGCATCGATGGCAACTTTGTAGGCAATCTGGTGGCCCCGGGGGAGGACACCCAAGTGACACTGGTCATCGGCCGGCAAGGAAGCATCCATGGGGATATCCGTTGTCATAGCATTCAAATCTCGGGCACGGTGCACGGCAATGTGCAGGCCAAGCTCGTCGAGTTGCGCAATGGCGGCGTGATCGAAGTCGATGTGCTCTACGACGACATCGAGTTGCACCAGGGCGGCTCCATTCTGGGTGCCCTCAAGCGCGCCCAAGCCGCGCCCTCTAAGCGCTAAACCTACGTTCCTCCGCTGAGTTTCACCAGGGCCGTTAAGGCTCGCTAGTTCTGCCAAGCCGTCTTGGTGCAGAACTGCGCCTGCAGAAACTTCCCCTTGGGAATGGCGTTGAGTTTCTGCCAGTTGCCTTCGGGCTGACGCACCACTTGACTCACCCTTCCCGTGCCGCGCTTGCCGTTGTAGCGGCGCGCAAGCCGCGTGCGCATCTGGCCCTTCTGGCAATCCACCTCTTTGAGGGTCATGCGCGACAAATTGCCCATGAGGTCCGGATTAAAATAATCCTCAACCAAAACAACGACATAGCCCACCACTGTGCGCCGTGCCGTGTAAAGTTCGACGTACTCGACCCGATTCGCAGAAGAAGAGATCACCAAGTATTTGGCCATGGCCGGCCTGGGACCCACCACGATGAGCAGGATGAACAGACCCACCAACAGCATGGAGAAGGATCGCAAAGGCGATGGAAGGATTCGCATCATGCTTAAGAATTCGACCTCGGCGGTGTTGTCTTTAGCCCTGGGCATGCTCACCGGTGTGAGTATTGCCCAGTCCACGGCCAATGACGAGGAAGCGGCGGGGCGGGGGGGGGGGGGGGGCCAAGGGAGGGGTGAGGACGCTCGGAGGGGGGAGCGGGGGTGGAACGACCGAGCGCG
>DAIPXU010000019.1:1330-14206 GCA_036783055.1 Burkholderiaceae bacterium
GGCATGGGCACCGGCGTGTGTATTGCCCAGTCCTCTGCCTTTGACGAGGAAGCCCCAGCACCTCCCCCACCCCCGCCCAACTGCAAGGTGAGTGACTTTCGCAATGCGGTGCTGGACTACCCCGAGGCCGACCGCGAGAAACGGGCGTTGGCTTGGATTGAACAAGAGGGAAAGAACTGCTCTCTGGACCGCCTGGTGCTGATTCGCAACAACCGAAATCAGTGGATGGGAACGGGAGACTCCGTTCGGGTGGCTTCGGCCGTAGAGGGCCTCATTGAGACGGCAGCCAAGGACGACCCGGCGACCATTAATGGGCTATTTAACTCGCCACCGCCGCCCGCGCCGAAAAAGGACAAGTAGGGCGCAAGTGGGGCGCGCGATGGCCGGTGAAGTTACTCGATGTGGCTGGTAAAGAAGTCGTAGGCAGCCAAGGCCAGCCCGCCGAGCAGAATGATGCCGAGATCGATCTCTTTGAGTTTGATCACATACGGCATGAAGAAGGCGGCGAGAAGCAGCAGGCCAACCAGGGCGGTCGAGCGTTCAATGTTTTTCATGACTCGTTTCTCCTTAGAAATTCCTTGACCAGCCAGCGGCAAGAGCGCAGCAACCGGGCGTCGTTATTGAAGGCACCCACGGCCTGAAGGCCAAGGGGCAGTCCATTGCCTAAATTCATAAGCGGGAGATTCAAACTCGGGAGCCCCGCAAAACTCCAGACCGTTTGCATGATTGGATTGCCAGTCGACGCCAAGCCCTTGGGCGCAGCACCCAGGGCCGCAGGACAAAGAATGGCATCGTAGTTTACGAAGTACTCGTCGAACGCATTGGTGACATGCAGCATGCGATCCTTTGCGAGCAGGTAGTCTGTGGCAGAAACGGCCATGCCCTGCTCGATGCGAGACTTTAAGTCATCGCTGAGCTTGTCCCGAGAGTGGGTCCACTCGCGCTGTAAACAGAAGGCCAACTCCACCTCGTGGACAACCTTGTGCCACTCCACGGCGCGACCGACGATCTCGGGCAGACCCACCACCTCAACACAGCCATCCAAATGCTCAACAAGCGCCTCGTATGCCTCTTGGGCTTCAGGCTCCACCTGAGACCACCAGGGCGTCTTCACAAAACAAAACTTCGGGTCGAGCGGTGGCTCCGACATGGCGACATCCAGAAGGCGCTTGGGAAACTGCCCACGCGAGGCAGGATCGCTGCCATCGTCGCCCGACATAATCTCGGTGACCAAGGCGATGTCTTCGATGTTGCGGGCAAACACACCCAACTGATCCAACGAGGGCGACTGCTCGAGCACGCCAGAGCGAGGCAGAAGGCCCATAGAGGGCTTGAAACCATAGACGCCGCAGTAGGAGGCCGGTCGAATCAAGGACCCATTGGTTTGAGTGCCAAGGGCCACCGGCACCATGCCCGCAGCCACTGCAGCGGCCGACCCACTCGATGACCCACCAGGGGTGTGCTCAAGATTGTGAGGATTGCATGTCGGCCCGGGCACCATGGCGGCAAACTCGGTGGTGACGGTCTTGCCCACGATCAGCGCGCCGGCTGCACGCAGCCTTGCCACCACCGTTGCATCGGCCACCGAATAGCGGCCCGCATGGATGGTGCTGCCGTACTCCGTTCGGTAATCTTGCGTGTCGATAATGTCTTTGACCGCTATTGGAACGCCGTAGAGACGCCCGGGCAACTCACCTGTGGTGCGCTGCTTGTCCAGATGCTCCGCCTGCAGATCGAGCACTTCGCGATCCCGGTGGACAAAGGCCCTCACCTTCTCGTCGGCCGCATCCACAAACTTCGAGAGGCTCTCGACAAACTCCGACGGCCTCATCTGGCCTCCGTCGTAGAGGCCAATGAGGTCGTGCGCAGTTAACTCAGCAATGGGTCGGGAAGACATCGACCGGATGTCCCTTACATATTCTTAAAGACGTTGGGGTCCACAATCGACTCATCGTTCGGGTCGATCTGAATCTCCACTGCCTGATTAAAGAACTGATCCGGCAAGTAGGTAACGATCTGCGGGAAGACATAGGCGAGCACCAGGGTGATGATCACCATGCCAACAAACGGCATACATCCCTTGAATATCGTGACCAGCTGCAATTCCTTCGGCGCCACCCCCTTTAGGTAGTAGGCCGACATGGCCATGGGCGGGGTTAAGAAGGATGTCTGCAGGTTAATCGCGATGAGGATTCCAAAGAGAATCGGATCCACGCCAAACACAGGCAGCAGTGGCAGAAAGATCGGTACAAAGATGATGATGATCTCGCTCCACTCCAGCGGCCAGCCCAGAATGAAGATGATGAGCTGGGCCAAGATCAGGAACTGAACCGGCGTGAGGTCGAGTGCCATGATCGCATCTTTGACCACATGCTCTCCACCCAAGTAAGAGAAGACCGACGAGAACGTGGCCGCACCCACGAACAGAAAACAGACCATGGCCGAGGTTCTGGCGGTGAGGTAAACCGCCTCGCGCAGTCGCTCCCAGGTGAATGCCCGATAGATCACCGCCAAAATGATCCCGCCGAGAGAGCCCATGGCTGCAGCCTCGCTGGGGGTGGCCAAGCCAAAAAGAATGGACCCCAACACAGCAAGAATGAGAGCAGCCAAAGGCACAAAGGCCTGCAACACAAGAATGATGCTCTTGATCACTGAGTATTCGGCAAGGTCCTTGGGCTTGGGGCAGAGCGAGGGGTTAATGACCGCTCGCGTAATCACGTAGACCATGTAGAGGCCTGCGAGCAAGAACCCAGGAATGAGCGCGGCGGCATAGAGTTTCACCACCGACACGCTGGCAGTCGCCGCATAAACAATCAGCAGAATCGATGGCGGAATGAGAATGCCCAGGGTTCCACCGGCAGTAATCACGCCCGCCGAGAGTTTCTGGTCGTAACCCGCTTTCAACATCGCAGGCAGCGCAATGAGGCCCATGAGCGTAACGACCGCGCCAACAATGCCGGTTGCGGTGGCAAACAAGGCGCAGGTGACCAGGGCGGCCACCGCCATGGAACCGGGAACGAATCGCAGGCCAACCTGAAGGCTGAGAAACAGGCGATCGAGGATATTGGCCCGCTCAATGATGTAGCCCATAAATAAGAAGAGCGGTATGGATATGAGCACATCGTTGTTCATCACGCTAAAGGTGTTCTGCGTGAAGAGATAGAAGATGCGGTTGTCCCAGAAGGCCTGACTGGCATCGAAATAGGCATAGAAGCCAAAGCCGATGCCCATTGCCATCAAGGTGAAGGCAATGGGAAAGCCCAGAAAGATGACAACAATGAATAGGCAGAGTAGAAGTATCGCTACGGCTGGATCGCTCATTGCGCGGCTTTCTCAGAATGTTGTTTCAACAGAATTTCCTCGAGTTCCTCGACGTCACCTCCTCGGGAGGGCCATTTGCCAGTGCGCATGCAGACCAGGCACCGCATAACCTCGGCCACACCGGCGATCAGCAATGTCAGGCCACCAACAAAAATCAGTAGCTTCAAGGGCCAGACCGGAACGCCAGCCGGGCTGTTGACGCTCGACTCTAAGATTCGAGTCGATTCAAAGGAGTAGGCCCCGCCCACGTAGACCATTGCAAACACAGCGGGGAAATAAAAAATAATAAACAAGGTGAGGTCCACCTTGGCCTGGGTCTGCGGCGACCAGTTTCGATAGATAAAATCGCCACGCACATGGCTGTTGCGCGAGACTGCGTAGGCACCGGACATCATGAACAGAGCACCGTACATCATGTAACTCATGTCAAAGGCCCAGTTGGTGGGGTTGTTCAAAAAGTAGCGCATGAAGACTTCGTAGCAGGTGCCGGCCGTGAGGACCAAGACACACCAGGCGAAGGCATGGCCAATCGACTTGCTGAAGATATCGATTCGTCGAATCCAGGTTTCCATTGCAGAAAATCCTTATCGGAGGATAAAACAAGGGCCGCCGAAACCATTCGGCAGCCCTTGGTCATGCAGACAGCAAATTAACGAGGCAGCTTGGTCTTCTGAACGTGCTCGTAGGCCATTTTGTAGTTGGACTCGTTGGTGAAGTGATAGAAGCCAACGCGTCTGGACCAGGCCTTGAAGGAGTCGTTGATCTCTTTGAACATATCAACTTCTGTCTCGAGCTTGGCAGTCACCTTGTCCCAAGCGGCGAGCTGACCACGATAGACATCATCCGAGGTGCGGGAGACCACCACCTTGTGCTTGACGATGAGCTCTTGCAGGTCCCTGGAGTAGTTCAGGTGGGCGATGGCGGTGGAGGCGGTGGAAGCGGCCTCGGCGGCGTACCTGAGAATGGCCTTCAGATCGGGCGCCAAGGCGTTGAACTTGTCCTTGTTGAAGACGATCTCGAAGAACTCCTGGGCCTGGTGGAAGGAGCCCATGGAGTAGTACTTGGCCACGTCTTGTGCACCAAAGCGCATGTCGGCGGTGGGGTTGTTGAACTCGAAGGCATCGATCACGCCACGCTGCATGGCGGGAACGATTTCGCCACCGGGCAGCTGGGCCACGGCCATGCCCATCTCCTGGAGAAGGTCGGCAGCCAGGCCAATGGTGCGGTACTTGAAGCCCTTGAGCTCAGCAGCCTTCTTCGGAGGCGTCTTCTTAAACCAGCCCAGGGGCTGCGAGGGCATGGGGAAGGAGAAGAAGCCCACCACGTTGAGGTTCATCTTGGCCGTGAGCTTGTCCCAGAGTTGCTGGCCACCGCCGGCATGAATCCAGGAGAGACCGATTTCAGGGGTTGCACCACTCACAGGGCCGGTACCGAAGAGCGAGGCGCTCTTGTTCTTGCCGTACCAGTAGCCAGAGACGTGGTGACCACCATCGAGAACGCCCTTGCTGACGGCATCGATGATCTCAAAGGGCTTGACCACAGCACCTGCGGGCAGGTACTCGAGCTTGAGGCGGCCACCGGCCATCTCATTGACGCGGGTAACGTAGGCCTGGGCCATTTCGGAGAAGATCTCGTTGGCACCCCAGGAGCCCTGCATCTTCAGGGTGACGGGCGTCTGGGCGACCGAAATCATTGGGAAGCCGGCAATGGGTGCTGCAACAGCGGCGGTTGCGGCCTTGCCGAAGAACTTACGGCGACCGGCCTGGGGCGCAGCCTGCTCGGCAGCTGCCTTCACTTCTTGGACTTCCGTCTGCGAAATCTTCATATCTTCTCCTTGAGAATTTTTGCGTGTTTTCCGAATCCGATTGCCGACCTAGACAACCGGCCTCAGACTCGCAGAGTGTAGCGAAAAGCCATGCGTCAATAAGCCCTTCGGGGGCTAGTGTTTACCCGATGGTCTTGCCCCAAACCCCGGCCATTGGGGTCTGTATGCACAGAGAGCGGGCAGAGACAGCAGGGTGAGGGCCGTGGCCACGACCAGACCGCCCATGATTGCCACTGCCATGGGCCCCCAGAAGACAGACCCCTGCAGGGGAATCATCGCAAGCACGGCCGCTGCGGCGGTGAGTGTAATGGGCCGAAACCGGGCCACCGTGGCCTCGATAATCGACTCATTGGGGCCCAGACCCCGCGCCCGCTCCTTCTCGATCTGGTCGATGAGGATGACGGAGTTGCGCATGATCATGCCCATCAAGGCAATGAAACCCAGCATGGCGACAAAGCCAAAGGGGCGGCCCAGCAAAAGCAATGCACCAGCCACCCCGGCAATGCCCAGGGGCGCGGTGGCCAGCACCATAAGACTCTTGGGCGTGCTCTTGAGTTGAATCACCAAGAGCGTGAGGGTGATGAAAAGCATGATCGGCACGCCAGCAAAAATGGAGGACTGGCCCTTGCTGCTCTCCTCGACCTCGCCCCCGACCTCCAGCCGGACCCCCGGCGGAAACTTGGCTTTCACGGGCTCGAGCATCTCGGCCACCTCGGCACTCACCGTGGGCGCCTGCTTGCCTGGCGTCAACGCCCCCTGCACGGTCACCGCGTACTGTCGATCGCGGCGCCAGATCATTCCGTGCTCCCAGACCAACTCCACCTTGGCAATCTTCTCGAGTGGCACCTGCTGTCCACTGGCCGATGGCACCAGAAGGCCCCGCAGGTCCTTGAGACCATCACGCTCGGCCGCGGGAAGTCGCAACTCAATCGGAATGAGTTTGTCGTTCTCGCGAAACTCGCCCACTGAGACCCCCGCAAAGCGGGCCTCAAGGGTTCTCGCCACGGCAGAGGCCCCCACTCCCAACTCCCTTGCCCGGCCGAGGTCCAGAGTGAGTTGGGCCACCGGCCGCTTCTCGTTCCAGTTGTTATGGACACCCTCGAGGTTGGGGTGGGTTTTCATCACTGCCTCGACCAGCGAGGCGGCCTCAATGGCCTGCTCGGGCCGTTCACTGATGAGGCGAAACGCCACTGGATAAGGCACTGGGGGACCATTGGGCAACAACTTCACTCGCAGGCGGGCCTCGGGCGCCAAAACAGGCAGCGTCTGCTGCAGGCTTTTCAGGATGGCCGCTCGAGAGGCACCCTCTTTGGGCTGAACGATGAGCTGGGCCACATTCGACTGGGGGAAGATGATGTCCAAGGGGAGAAAGAAACGCGGCGCACCCGAGCCAATCCAGCTCGTCACCGTATCGACCCCCTCGGTCTGGGCGGCCTGTTTCTCAATGCGCTCGACCGCATCGCGCGTGGCCAGAATACTGGCCCCTTCGGCCAAATAGACATCGACAAGAATTTCAGGGCGCGAGGAATCGGGGAAGAACTGCTGCTCGACGCGCCCCATGCCCACAACGCCCAACACAAAGACCAACAAGGTGGCCAGAAGTGTTTTGCCTGGGTTGAACACACACCAGGTCACTGCCTGACGAAAACGCAAATAGAACGGCGTATTGAAGAGGTCGTCTTCGGCCACCGCCATGGCAGTCTCATCGGTCGGCGAAACCCCATGTTTCTTAAGCGAGGGCGTGCGATTGGGGCCCTTGAGTAGCCAATAGCCGAGCACCGGAACGAAGAAGACCGACACCACCCAAGAGACCATCAGCGCCGCTGCGGTGACTGCAAAGATTGCAAAGGTGTACTCACCCACCACCGATTTGGCAATGCCAATGGGGAGAAAGCCCACGGCCGTAATGAGCGTGCCTGTGAGCATGGGCATGGCGGTGAGTTCGAAGGCCGCGGTGGCCGCACGCATTCGATCGGCCCCCTCTTCCATTTTTCGCACCATCATCTCCACCACAATGATGGCGTCATCCACCAGGAGCCCCAGCGCGATAATGAGTGAGCCCAGGGAAATTTTATGAATGCCCACTCCCCAGGCATTCATGATCAGAAAGGTCACCGCCATCACCAGCGGAATGCTAATGGCCACAATGAGCCCAGGACGCGGGTCGATTCGAAACGGTTTGGTGTGAATGCCCAAGGCCAGAAGGCTCACCGCCAAAACAATGGCCACAGCCTCGGCAAGAACAATCAAAAACTCATTGACCGACGTTGCCACGACAGTGGGCTGGTCCTGCACTTGGCGCAGGCTCACCCCCAGGGGCAACTCGTTCGCGATGCTCGCCACTGCAGCCTTCAAGGTGCCGCCCAAGGCAATGACATCGCCCCCCCTTAGCATCGCGACCCCCAGGCCCACAACGGGTTCACCATTCACATGCAGGAGTTGGCTGGGCGGATCGACCGTGGCGCGGCGAATGGTGGCGATATCGGAGAGTCGAATCAAGAGCCCACCTGCCCGAATGGGCATCTGGGCAATGTCATCGACCGACTGGAACTGGGCAGGCACTCGAATCGGCAGACTGAAAGTCTCGGTCGTCACGCGGCCGGCATCGACCACGGCATTCTGATCGGCAATCTGCTGCGCCACACCCACCGAGTTCAAACCGTACCGTGCGAGTTGCTTTCGACTGAGCTCCAAGTAAATGCGCTCTTCTTGAAGCCCAAACACATCGACCTTGCCTACATCCTTCACACGCAAGAGCCGGGAGCGAATGAAGCGAGAGAAGTCCGCAATCTCGGCAGCCGAGTAACCGGGTGCCGAGAGCGTGTAGATCACTCCGTAGGTGTCACCGAAATCATCGTTGAAGAATGGGCCGCGAACACCCTGCGGCAGCGTGTGGGCCATGTCCCCAACAAGCTTGCGAACGGCATAGAAACGATCGGGAGCCTCGTCGGGGTCGAAGTCGTCCTTGGCCTGATAGATGATCGTGGTCTGCCCGGGCGTGGAGAAGCTCATGATCGTGGCGGTGTCCGGCACGTGCTGAAGCGTGCGCTCAATACGATCGGTGAGTTGGTCGGCCACTTGGGTGGCCGTGGCACCGGGCCAGTAGGCCTGAATCACCATCACCCGAAAGTTAAATGGCGGGTCTTCGTCTTGGCCGAGTTGGAAATAGCTCGAGACGCCCAGGACCAACAGAGACGCCATGAGAAAGCGCACCAGGGCGGGATGTTCGATGGCCCAGCGAGAGAGGTTAACGACGTTCATGCTGCCGAGTAACTCCGAATGGTGTGCAGGGCGGTGCGGGCGCTACGGACCTTAGGGCGCAAGCCGAACGGCCTGGCCATCTGTGAGCAGGTGGGCGCCCACGGCAACCACTCGATCACCCATACCAAGGCCCGCGTCGATGCGGGCAAAACGATCATCGGCATCCCCGATTCGAACCGCGACCTTCTTGACCAAGAATCCCGCGCCCGATGACTCAATGCGCATGACCGAGTCGCCGCCGACAATCGCTGTGAGGGGCACTCTCGCGCCCTTGCCCACCGCTCCCACCGAGGCAATTGCATCGAGGCCTTGGTCCGGGGTGTTCAGCCTTAGCCGAACCAACTGCTGGCCCGAGCCCACCGACTGACCCTTGCGAATGGCAACCGCAACCACCGTTGCATCGCGGGTGGCCCTCGCTGTATAGAGGCCCAGGCGATCCACCGAGGCCTCAAAGTTTGCTCGGGCCGAGGCAATGGCCGCAGCGCGTCGCTCCCACTCGGCCTGCGATATGAAAGACTTGTCTCGCAAGTCGGTGTAGCGTTTGAAGTCGGCCTCGGCCGAGGCAAGTTCAGCGCGCGCCGCATCGATTTGCAGCTTGGCCGCAGTGTCTGCCAGGGCCGCATCGCGGGGATCGATGCGCACCAGGGCCTGACCGGCCCGAACCGACTGACCCACCTGCACAAGAACATCGGTGACTTCGCCAATGACTTCACTCATGACCCTGGATGCATCGGACTCGGTGCCCACCGGATTGGCGGGTGGCTGTGCCGAATCAGCCGTGGGCATCGCACTGGCTGGTGGCGAACCCACAACGTGGACCTTCACAAAAGGAGGCGGCGGTGCCTGGGTTTCGGATGGGCCGCAGCCCACCAAAAGCAGTGGCAGCAGACTAGCTAAGAATGCGATTGAGCGCCTGCCGATCGATCGCGCGATTGCGCTCGAGTTCGGCTGCACGCCGCATGCGCTCCTCGGGAAAAGCGGCATCGAGGAGTTCTTGGGTGTACTCATTCTTGGGCTGCCCGAGGACATCTTGGGTGGCGCCGAACTCCACGATGCTGCCATGCCGCATAACCAGGGTTCGGTGCGCGATCGCGCGGATAACAGAGAGATCATGGGAAATGAATATATAGGTTAATCCCTTGGTTTGCTGCAGTCGCACAAGCAACTCAAGGATCTGTTTCTGGATGGACAGGTCCAGGGCGCTGGTGGGCTCATCGAGAAGCAGGAGGTCGGGTTCCACCACCACGGCCCGCGCAATCGCGATTCGCTGTCGCTGGCCACCGGAGAACTCATGCGGGTAGCGGTTGAGCGAATCAACAGGCAGTCCGACTTCCTCGAGGATCTTTTCACATCGCTCCAAGCGTTCTCCCTTCGAGAGCAACGGGAAATGCAGTCGCAGCCCCTCTTGAAGAATTTGCCCCACTGTCATTCGGGGCGAGAGCGCACTGAAGGGGTCTTGGAAAACCACCTGCATCTGCCGGCGCTTGCTGCGCATGGCCGAGCGCGAGAGCTTTAAGAGATCGATCCCATCGAATCGCACCTCCCCACTGACCTGTGCCGAGGCGAGTCGCAGCAATGCCAGGCCCAGTGTGGTCTTGCCCGAACCCGACTCACCGACGATGCCCAGGGTCTCGCCCCGACTGGCCACGAAGCTCTCTTTGCGAACCGCAATGTGCTTGCGCGTCTTGAGGAATCCAGCGCTCCAAGTAAACGCGCACTGGAGTCGGCGCACCTCGAGGGTGACGTTTCTAGGCCCCGGGCTGCCCACCAATTGCCGGGGTTGGGCATCCACGAGGCTTCGCGTGTAGGGGTGGTTCGGTCGCTCGAGAATCTCCTCGGCCTTGCCCATCTCAACCAATTGGCCCGCCTGCATCACACCCACACGCTCTGCAAATCGCTTGACCATGGGCAGGTCGTGGGTGATGAGAAGTATGGCCATGCCAGTCTCGGCCTGAAGGCTCGCCAGCAGATCCAAGACCTGCTGACGCAGCGTCATATCGAGTGCGGTAGTGGGCTCATCGGCAATGAGCAATGCCGGTTTGCAGGCCAGTGCCATTGCGATCAGCGCCCGTTGGCGCTGGCCACCAGACAACTGATGCGGATAGGCGGTGGCGCGTCGGTCGGGCTCATCGATTCCGACTCGATCGAGCAAATCCACCGCGGCCCGCTCGGCCAGGCCCTGGCCCATGCCCTCGTGGGTCTCCAAGACTTCACCAATCTGCCGACCGATGGTGAGCAGTGGGTTGAGCGCAGTCATGGGCTCTTGGAAGACCATGGCGATGTCCTTGCCCCGCAGCCCCCGCAGTCGCTGGGCGCTGGCTTGCATGAGTGACTCACCACGAAAACGAATCTCACCGCTGGTCTGCGCCTCGGGCAGGAGTTGCAAGAGACTCAGGGCCGAGACTGTCTTGCCCGATCCCGACTCGCCCACCAGCGCAAACCGCTCCCCGGCGGCAATTTCAAAACTGAGATTCGAGACCGCGAGGCTGAACTCCCCGTTGGCCTTCGGGAACTGAACCTGGAGGTCGCGAACTTCGAGAAGGGGCATATTGGAATCAGCCACGCCGGGTATCGAGGGCATCGCGCAGCGCCTCGCCAATAAAAATCAAGAGAAGAAGGAGACCCACCAGGACACCAAAGGTGGAAACGGTGATCCACCAGGCATCGAGGTTGTCTTTGCCTTGGGCCAAGAGCTCGCCCAGGCTCGGCGTGGAGGCCGGCACACCCAGCCCGAGAAAGTCCAGGCTGGTGAGGGCAAGAATCGATGCCGACATGCGAAATGGCAAGAAGGCGACCACCGGGGTGAGGCTATTGGGCAGCACATGCCGAACGATCACCGACCAGTTCGAAAGTCCCAGGGCGCGGGCCGCGGTGACGTATTCAAGGTTGCGGTTGCGAAGGAACTCTGCGCGAACGTAGTCCGAGAGGCCCATCCAGCCGAAGACAGAGAGAATGACCAACAAAACCAACAGGCCCGGCTCAAAGATAGAGGCAAGAATAATCAGCAGGTAGAGCTCTGGAATGGAGCCCCAGACTTCAATAAACCGCTGAAAGACCAAATCGACTCGGCCAGCGAAGTAGCCTTGAATCGCGCCGAAGATGATTCCCAGCACAACGCCAATGGCAGTCAGTGCGAGGCCGAAAAGCACCGACACCCGAAAGCCATAAACCAATCGAGCCAGCACATCACGGCCACGGTCATCGGTTCCCATCCAGTTCTCCCCCGATGGCGGTGCCGGGTTGGGTGAGTCGGAGAAGTAATTGAGCGTGTCATGGCTGTAGCGATTGAGTGCAAAGAGCGCCCAGTTGCCATCGCCCGAGAGCCGTTGCTCAATGAATGGGTCGAGGTAATCTGTGGGCGAATCGAAATCGCCGCCAAAGGTGGTTTCGGGATAGTCGTTAAAAATTGGAACATAGGTCTGCCCCTGGTAAGAAACCAAAAGCGGCCGGTCGTTCGAGAGAAACTCCGCAGCAAGGCTCAGGCCAAACAGCACCAGGAATATCCAGAGACTCCAGTAGCCCCGGCGGTTGCGTTTGAATCGGGCCCAGGCGCGGGCCGAGGGCGAGTTGGGAGAAAACACGGTGAGCAAGACCGGCTGCCTCCAAACTGAACGCGTGGATCGACCAGTACATACATGAGGTCATTGATGAGCTTGGCCATTAGGCCCAGAAGCGAGAAGAAGAACAACGTGCCCATCACCACGGGATAGTCGCGCTTCATCACCGCCTCGTAAGAGAGAAGCCCGAGTCCATCGAGCGAGAAGAGGGTTTCAATGAGCAGCGAACCCGTGAAGAAGGCCCCGACAAATGCGGCGGGAAAGCCAGTAATGATTGGAATCATGGCGTTGCGCAGCACATGCCGCCAGAGCACCGTGTCTTCGGCAAGGCCCTTGGCTCGGGCCGTGAGCACGTATTGCCGACGAATCTCCTCGAGCATGGTGTTCTTGGTGAGCATGGTGACCACCGCAAAACTGCCCAACACCAGGCAAGTGAGTGGCAAGGCCAGGTGCCAGAAGTAATCGAGCACCTGACCGATCAGCGAGAGTTCGGACCAGTTGTCACTCGTTAGACCGCGAAGCGGAAAGAGTTGCAAGAAGCTTCCCCCGCCAAAAAAGACCAACATCACCACCCCGAGCACGAAGCCCGGAATGGCATAGCCAATGAGAATGGCCAGGCTCGTGTAGAGATCGAACTGCGAGCCGTGCCGAACGGCCTTGGATATGCCCAGTGGAATCGACACCAGGTAGGTGATGAGAAACGCCCAGATGCCCAGACTCATCGACACAGGCAACTTCTCGACAATGAGCTCCCACACCGTCTTGTTGTGGAAGAAGCTCTTGCCCAGATCAAACTGCATGAAGCCCACCACCATATCGATGAAGCGTTCATGCACAGGCTTGTCGAATCCGTAGAGTGCCTTGATCTCCTCGAGTCGCTGCGGGTCCACGCCCACCCTTCCCCGATAGACT
>DAIPXU010000020.1:0-13492 GCA_036783055.1 Burkholderiaceae bacterium
TGTAACAAACCATAACCCTTGTTGATCGAGTCTGATTGAATCTGCCCGACCAGGCAAAGCACTTTGGCATTGGTGCTATAGGCCGTTGCCAGCGCCGCCGTGGCATTGAGAAACCCCGGTCCCGGCACGACACTACAAACACCGACGTTGCCCGTGGCCAAGGCATAGCCAAGCGCCATATAGGCCGCGCCTTGTTCGTGGCGGCTGTGAATAACGCGAATTTTGTCGCGATTGTCATAAAATGCATTGAATAGGTGGTCATTTTGCACGCCCGGCAGACCGAAAACGGTATCGACGCCGTGGGCAATCAACGATTGTACAATTGCTTCACCACCACTTACCTTTGCCATAATTGCTCCTTCATGCTGTTGTTCTTTTTGTGGTCTGAGGTTTGTAGTAGCGGGCCGCCTGCGAATTCGCGTTTTCTAAGTATGGGGTGTATTTGTGGTTTGACCCATAACCGACCAGTGGCTCGGAGATGGGCTGCATTTTGCGTCCGACCATGACAAAGGTGGGTGCCACGCGATACTGCATGTCATGCGCCCATTGTCGGCGCAGGTCTAGAACAATGAAGTCAAAGGCAACTCCGGTCTTGGCCCGCTGCCGCGGCTGCAGCTGCTCGGCGAGCAGGCGATCGCACCTAGGGCACCCCTGCAACGAGGCCGTCGCCCCCAAGCCAAAGGCACCCCTCGATTGCTCGGCCTTTTCGAGCAATTTTCTTGCTTTGTCCAAGCTTGAATGGGCTACTCGGTTCGACATAGTTTGTTCAGATGGCCGGCCATTCGGTGGGTTGTGCACCGCGTCAACACTCGTTCTTGACTATATGCTTCTAGAAGCATACCTTTATTTGCCATGCGCGAATCCAACCAATTAAGTGCGTCTCCAGGGCCCGGCATTATCGATGGCGAGGTCGCCGATGCCGACGAAGTCTCGTTCATTTTCGAGCGCGCGGCCCAGTACTTTGCTTTGCTGTCAGAGCCTGCTCGACTCCGAATCATTCAGGCTGTCTGCACCGAGGAGCGTTCGGTTCAGGAGGTGGTGACCATCACCAGCCTGCCGCAGCCCAATGTCTCCCGGCATCTCAGCCTACTCTATCGGGCCGGCGTCTTGAATCGCCGTCGCGACGGCACCTTCGTTTACTACAAGATCTCAGACCCCATGATCACCGAGCTCTGTCGCTCGGTCTGCGTGCGACTCGCGGGGTCCATCGCCTAATCCATTACCCATCCATGATTTTTTCTACTTCAGATATAGGAGCCAACGCGTGAGCGACATACAGCGAACGGTCGGTCGTCTTGTGAAAGCACCGGAAAACTTTCTTGCGAAAGACGATGCCAAGTCACCAGAGACCATGCGCCGCAAGTTTCTGGCTGCGGGTGCGGCCACAGCAGGCCTTGGGTTGGCCGCGGCTGCCAGGGCGGCGAGCAATCCAGTCTCGGGCAAGGGCGATCCCAATATTTTGAATTTGCCCGAGCACACCACCGGCTTGGGCATGCCGGTGGCGGCCAATGGCTACGGGGTGCCCTCCAAGTATGAGAAGGGCCTGCAGCGCCGCGAGAGCCCAGGTCTGACTCGGGTCTCCGCTGCATCGGTCGCATTCACGCCCCTCCAGGGAACCTTTGGAATCATCACTCCCAGTGGTCTGCACTTTGAGCGGCACCACCAGGGCTGGTGGGACATCGACCCCTCCAAGCATCGGTTCATGATCAATGGCCTGGTCAAGCGCCCCAAGGTCTACACCATGGACGACCTCATGCGCCTGCCATCGGTCTCGCGCATTCACTTTATTGAGTGTGGTGCCAACACCGCCATGGAGTGGGGCAACGTTGCAGTGCCAACGGTGCAGTACACCCACGGAATGGTCTCCTGCTCAGAGTTCACGGGCGTCCCACTGTCGGCGCTGCTCGAGGATTGTGGTTACGACAAGAAAAATGGCAAGTATGTCCTTGCCGAGGGCGCCGACGGCTCCTCAATGACCCGAACCATTCCCATTGAGATGGCACTCGACGATGTCATTGTGGCCTACGGCATGAACGGCGAGATGTTGCGCCCCGAGAATGGTTACCCACTGCGTCTGGTTGTGCCGGGTGTGCAGGGTGTCTCCTGGGTGAAATGGCTGCGCCGAATTGAAGTCGGTGATCAGAAGTGGGCCACCAAAGACGAGGCCATTCATTACATCGATCTTCTGCCCAACGGGCTACACCGGCAGTACAGCGGCATTCAGGAGGCCAAATCGGTCATTACTTCTCCCTCGGGTGGGCAACTCTTGCTCGACAAGGGCTTCTACAACATCACCGGGCTGGCCTGGTCGGGCCGCGGCAAGATCAAACGGGTGGATGTCTCGGCAGATGGTGGCAAGAATTGGCGCACTGCCCGTCTTGAGACACCGGTTCTCACCAAGGCGCTCACGCGGTTCAACATTGACTGGAGCTGGGATGGCAAGCCCGCCATTCTCCAGAGTCGTGCAATTGATGACACTGGCTATGTCCAACCCCCTGTCCAGCTTCTTCGGGAAGTCCGGGGCACGCGCTCGATTTATCACAACAACATGATTCAATCTTGGCGTGTGGCCGAGAGTGGGGAGGTGAGTAATGTTCAAGTCAGCTAAGCTTTCTCTTGCGGTCGCGGCCATTGCGGTTGCGGCAACGCCCAGCTTTGTTGCAGCGTTCGATGGCATTGGCCGTGCGGCCACACCCGATGAGATCAAGGCCTGGGACATCGATGTTCGGCCAGACTTCAAGGGCCTGCCGCCCGGCTCGGGCTCCGTGGCGAAGGGGCAAAATGTCTGGGAGGCCAAATGCGCCTCATGCCATGGTGTGTTTGGTGAGAGCACCGACGTCTTCACCCCCATCGCAGGCGGAACTACACCGGCAGACATCAAGTCCGGGCGTGTTGCCAACCTGGCCCGAGAGGACTTCCCCCAGCGCACCACCCTGATGAAAGTGGCCACGGTCTCGACGCTCTGGGATTACATCAACCGCGCCATGCCGTGGACCAATCCCAAGACCCTCACCACCGAAGAGGTCTACGCCGTGACGGCCTTTATTCTCAATCTCGGTGACATCGTCCCGTCTGATTTTGTTCTTTCGGACAAGAATATTGCGGAGGTTCAGAAGCGCATGCCCAACAGAAACGGCATGACCACCGATCACGGACTCTGGACGGTTAAGGGAAAACCTGATGTTCGTGCAACCGCATGTATGAAAGACTGCAAGAAGGAAGTGGTCGTGACTTCGTTCTTGCCCGGCTCCGCAGTGGACAGCCACGGAAATCTCATTGAGCAGAACCGCCCGATTGGCCCCACCCGTGGGTTGGACACATCCAAACCCAAGAAGAATTGATTGAAGCAGACCCGAACCGATACTGAAAGGAGTCGTTATGAGCATGAATCGTCGTGATGTTTTAAAAGCCAGTGGTGGTGCTGCTGTATACACAGCGCTGGCATCCATGGGCTTCTTCGCCGCAAACCCGGCCATGGCCTCTTGGAAAAAAGAGTGGTTTGAGACCAAATCGATTGCCGACACGCTCAAGGCGATGGGAATTGGCAATGCAGCCAATAGCAACGACATCACCATTACCTCGCCTGACATCGCCGAGAATGGCGCGGTGGTCCCAGTCGGCGTCTCTTCATCATTGAAGAATCCGCAGATGGTTGCGGTGATGGTCGAAAAGAACCCAACCATGATGGCTGGTTTCTATGAGTTCACGCCCGCCGCCCTTGCCGATGTCTCCATGCGCGTAAAGATGGGACAGAGTTCGGATGTCTATGCCCTGGTCAAGGCCGATGGCAAGTTTTTTATGGCCAAGAAGGAAATCAAGGTCACTCTCGGCGGATGCGGCGGCTAATTCAGCCCAGTCACTGTCAACACAGAACACTTTTTGAAGGAGAGATAGAACATGGCAAGTCCAATGCGTATTCGAGCCAAGGTAGAGGGCGATGTTGCAGACGTTCGCGTCCTGATGTCACACGAGATGGAGACCGGTCAGCGCAAAGGCAGCGATGGCCAGCTGGTGCCTGCTTGGTTCATCCAAGACGTCACCGCAGCCCTCAACGGCAAGACAGTCATGACTGCACAGTGGGGGCCAGCGGTATCGAAGAACCCCTATCTGCAGTTCAAGGTCAAGGGCGCCAAGGCCGGCGACAAAATCACCGTGACCTGGAAGGACATCAAGGCCGAGTCTGGCACAGACGAAGCCGCCATTGCCTAAGTTTGTATTGTTTTGAAGCGAAAGGGGGCGGGTGTTTCCTGCCGCCCCTTTATTAATCTAGGGGAGATGACTATGCGCAAGCAGATCGTTCGGTCGGTGTTTCTGGCCGCGGGCTTGGGTCTAATGGCGGGGGGCGCCTTGGCTCAGAAGACGGAAACAGAGAAGGGCATCGATCGTTATCGCGAGCTCATCGCGGATGGCAATCCGGCCGAGCTCTGGGAGATGCAGGGCCAGGAGTTGTGGAAGAAAAAGGCCGGTCCGAATCAAGTCTCGCTTGAGAAGTGCGATCTGGGCCTTGGGGCCGGGGTAGTGAAGGGCGCATTCGTATCACTGCCCCGTTACTTCGCCGACACGGGCAAGGTCATGGACCTCGAGGGTCGCCTCGCCCACTGTATGAAGACCATTCAGGGGATCGAGCCCAAGGTGAGCACGTATAACCGAGACGACCACAAGAATATTGTGGCCTTGGTCACATGGATTGCCGCGGAGTCCAAAGGAATGCCGGTCAATGTGCCCCAGAACCATCCCGAGGAAAAGCGCGTCTATGAGGTGGGCAAGCGTGCCTTCTTCTACCGTGCAGGTCCCTATGACTTTGCATGCGCAACCTGCCATGCCGAGGACAACAAGCGCATTCGTCTGCAGGGCTTGCCCAACCTCCTTAAGAAAGAGCCCGCAGGTTCGGCATTCACATCGTGGCCTGCCTACCGGGTGAGCAACGGGGAACTCTGGCCCATGAACAAGCGATTGGAAGACTGCTTTCGTCAGCAGCGCTTTCCGGAACTCAAGTTCAGCAGCGAACTCTCGGTGGCGCTCTCCATGTACATGGGGGTCAATGGCAACGGCGTGGCCTCACTGGCCCCGACCATTAAACGATAAGCGGGGGAGTTCCATATGAGTAAGAAGATTGTTCTAACTGCTGTTGCATCCGCACTGGTGCTCGCTGGCTGTGCGGGTCAGTACGGCGCCATGTCTGATCTAGATCGCATGACACAAGGCATCGTGAAGGCCTCCTTCCAGGAGAAAGGCATCGCCAAGCTCGATCGCCTCAACCAAGACGAAGTCAATGCCGCCTGCAGTGCTGCGGAGATGTCCGGTAAGGACCTCGACGCCTCTGTTCGCAAAAGGGTTGAGGATGCGAACATGAAGACCATCAAGTTTCCTGCCGACGGAAAGTTCATTGGCGATTGGAAGCGCGGGGAAAGCATTGCGCAGGGCGGTCGTGGAATGACCTACAGCGATAGCGCGGGATCGGCCAATGGGGGCAACTGTTATAACTGCCACCAGATCTCGAAGGCCGAGATTTCCTACGGAACACTCGGCCCCAGTCTCTATCAGTACGGCAAACTCCGTGGTGATGGCGATGCGGTGATCAAGTACACCTGGGGCAAGCTCTACAACGCCAAGGCATACAACGCCTGCACCAATATGCCGCGGTTTGGACATGCGGGAATCCTCACCGAGGCCCAGATGAAGGATCTCATGGCCTTGCTCCTGGATCCCAATTCACCGGTCAACAAATAGCGGAAGTTGTTTTGATTCGTCTTATGGGGCCCTTCAGCGATGAAGGGCCCTTTTTGGTTCTTGTTTATTCTTCAATAGGTATACAAACATGGATTTGAATCGTCGTGAGTTTATGGGTGTCATGGCTGCTGGGGCAGCCAGTGGAATGTTTGGTGGGTTTGGTGATGCGGCTGCAGCCGCAGTGAAGGCCGACAAGCTCTATGAACTGCCAAAGTTTGGAAACGTGAGTTTCTTGCACTTCACCGACTGCCACGCACAACTCCTGCCGGTTTATTTCCGAGAGCCCAGTGTGAACCTGGGCGTTGCGGGTATGCAAGGGCAGGTGCCTCATCTTGTCGGTGAGTCCCTCTTGAAGAAGTACGGCATTCCTGCCAACTCCCCACTGGGACATGCATTCAGCTATGTTGACTTCGAGAAGTCGGCCAAGGCCTACGGCAAGGTGGGTGGCTTTGCGCACATGGCCACCCTGGTCAAGATGATGCGAGCAAGCCGCCCGCAGGCATTCCTGCTCGATGGAGGCGACACCTGGCAGGGTTCGGCAACATCGCTCTGGACCAAGGGCCAGGACATGGTCGATGCCACCAAACTCCTCGGTGTGGACATGATGAGCCCCCACTGGGAGTTCACCTATGGTGCCGATCGCGTCATGGAGATCGTCAAGAAAGAGCTCGCTGGCAAGATTGAATTCTTGGCCCAGAATGTCAAGACCAACGACTTCGGTGATCCCGTCTTCAAACCTTATGTGATTCGCGAGCAAAACGGCATTCCCGTTGCGGTCATTGGCCAGGCCTTCCCCTACACCCCCATTGCGAATCCCCGCTACATGGTCCCCGATTGGACCTTTGGTATTCAAGACGACAACATGCAGAAGATGGTCGATGAGTGTCGAGCCAAGGGCGCCAAGGTGGTGGTGGTGGTCTCTCACAACGGCATGGACGTCGATTTGAAGATGGCCTCTCGTGTGCGCGGCATTGACGCCATCTTGGGTGGGCATACCCACGATGGTGGGATTCAGCCCATCAAGGTAAAGATCGCGGGGGGAGTCACGCTAGTGACAATTGCGGGTTCGAACACGAAGTTCTTGGGTGTTCTCGATTTCGATGTGAAGGGCGGCAAAGTCACCGACTACCGCTACAAGCTTCTGCCCGTATTTGCCAATATGCTGCCGGCAGATCGGGACATGGCGGCCTTCATTGACAAGGTGCGTGCTCCATACAAAGCCAAGCTCGAGGAGACGCTGGCCATAACCGACGGCCTGCTCTATCGCCGCGGAAATTTCAATGGCAGCTTCGATCAACTCATTGTCGATGCACTTATGGAGGTCAAGGGAGCCGATTTGGCATTCTCACCCGGCTTCCGTTGGGGAACCTCGCTCCTGCCCGGGCAGGCCATCACGCGCGAGCATGTGATGGACCAGACCGCTACAACCTATTCATACTCCACTCTCACTGAGATGACAGGTGAGATGATCAAGACGATTCTCGAAGACGTCTGCGACAATCTCTTCAATCCCGACCCCTATTACCAACAGGGTGGGGACATGGTTCGCGTTGGTGGTCTTGAGTACGCCTGCGCCCCCAATGAATCCATGGGCAAGCGCATCCAAGACATGCGCTTGAAGGGCAAGCCCATCGAGCCCAAGAAGACATACAAGGTGGCGGGTTGGGCGCCGGTGGCCGAGAATGCCAAGGGCGAGATGGTGTGGGATGTGGTGGAGACTTGGCTCAAGGACAAGAAGCGCATTGCACCTCGCAAAATCAACACACCTCGGCTGATTGGGGTTTCTGGCAATCCAGGGCTGGCATAGTCCGCTGAGCAATCATCGGAGAGGAGAGGCGCAAATGAATCACCCGAATGCACCCACCAAGCCCATAGGAATTGGAATCCTGAGTTGTGCTCTCGCTGGGTTGCTGTTTGCGACTGGCACGGCAGTCTCTGCACCACTCTTTCCAAAGGGCGATCCCGCCAAAGGTTCTGCACTTCACAAAAGCAAGTGCGTCTCTTGCCACAATTCCATGATGCCAAACGGCAAAGGCGAGGAACTCTACTCCGAGGACTTTCGCAAGATGAAGTCGGCCTCCGAGTTACGTACTATGGTGGAGTTCTGCGCGAACCGAACCCGCTCGGGCTGGTTCGATGAAGAGATCGACCACGTTTCCCGGTATCTCAACGATCAGCACTACAAGTTTAAAAAGTAGAACGACTCTAGTCTGGGCGGTGCAGGAGCAAGAAACCCGAGAAGCGCCCAGCAAAAACGGCAAGCATCTCTGCACAGCTCTCTGAGACGTTAATCGCCACCCCGGGTTGGACGGCGGGACTCGTTGCCTCGAGGCGCAAAAGGTTTCGCGGCCAAGACACCTTCAGATCGGCCTTCATGGGAAGGTAACCATCGAAGTAGCGCCGCATCAAGGGGCCGGCCTGCAGTTGCCATTGACTTGGCGAGACTTGGTCGAGTGCCCGCGACGTCAGGGAGATGCAGATATGGGCTCCGCGTTGAACGTTGCTGAGCGTCACGCGGTGGGCCTCGCTCTCGATTGCTTCGATTCCCTGATGACTCGTGATCGACAGGCCGATGAGTCGCTGTGGATTGAATGCAATGACCACCTTTCGAATCGGATCGAGTTGACGATGACAGGTCTCGAGAGAGACCTCTCCGGTTCGCAGCGACTCTTCGGTGAGGGCCACGCGAGAGCTGTACCAGTATCCCTTGGGGTCTGGGTTCTCCACTAGGAATCGGAGTTCACCCTCTTTGGCAATGTCTGAGAAGTCGAGCGCCACGCCTGGCATTGGCGCTTGCGCCGAGGCCAGCAAGCAGAGCAGTTGCAGCGATCGAAGTAGAGTGCACTTCCGGGTCATGGGAGATCGCCTCGAATACTAAGGTGCGCCGCGAAGCATCGGGGTGAGCCCCGAGAGGATGGTTTCAAGTATCAGTGGTTGTGCACGCTCATTGGGATGAATGCGGTCGGCCTGAAAGTAGCTCAAGTCAGTGGCAAAGCCCTCGAGCATGAAGGGGACCAGGGGAACGGCCAACTCACGCGAGAGCCTCGGATAGATCGCGGCGAAGCGCCTGGTGAAGTCCTCACCGTAGTTGGGTGGCAAGGCAATTCCAACCAGAAGCACCCGCGCCCCATGCGACTTGGCCAGGCGAATCATCTGCCGAAGGTTTTCTTCGGTCTGGGTGAGTGAGAGCCCTCGAAGGCCGTCATTGGCACCCAGAGCCAGAATGACATGGCTGGGATTTTCTTGAATAAGGGCCCGCTTCATTCGCTGAAGCCCGCCGTGGGTGGTTTCTCCAGAGAGGCTTCGGTTGACGACTCTCAGGCGTGGATTGTTGGTGGCGATCCATTGGCTCAATAAGGCGGGCCAGCCCCTTTGGACATCAATGCCGTAGGAGGCCGAGAGGCTGTCGCCATAGATGAGAAGGGTGCCGCCTTTGGAACCGGCACTTGCCTGTGCAGTCGCAATGAGGGGCGAGGCGGCGAAACAGGCCATGCCCAGTAGCAGAGGAACTGCACGGGGGAACATCCGATAGACTGCGACAGCGATGAATTGGATCACTCGATGGATGGGTTCATGCAGCTGGGTCATGCGATTTTTGAATGAGTCAATGGAGAGAGTCAGTGCGAAACGAAGTGGCAGCGAGTGAATTGGTACGAACCTCGACGCAGGGTCAGATGGGATGGTCGGTGGCCTGCGAGGGCTTGTCGAAGTCGGTGTCTGATGGCGATGAAGAACTCCATATATTGAGAGACATTTCTCTGGAAGTCGCTCCAGGATCGTCTCTCGCCATTTTAGGGCCCTCGGGCTGCGGAAAGTCCACATTATTGGGGCTGCTTGCGGGCCTGGACGTGCCCACCTCGGGGCGGGTCTCTTGGAACGGAGACGCAATCTCAAGCCTTGGTGAAGAGGAGCGCGCGGCGCGGCGACGCAGCCGAGTCGGTTTTGTTTTCCAGTCCTTCCAGCTCCTGCCCCAACTCACTGCCTTGGAGAATGCAATTCTTCCTCTGGAGCTCGCCGGTGAGTCCGACGCGAGGGGTCGCGGGCTGGAGATGCTTCGCTCGGTCGGGCTGGCCGAGCGGGCCAACCACTTCCCCGCCACGCTCTCCGGCGGGGAGCAGCAACGGGTTGCGCTGGCCCGGGCATTTGTGAGCCGACCCAGCATTCTCTTTGCCGACGAGCCCACGGGGAGTCTCGATGCAGCCAGTGGTGCCCGCGTGATGGAGATCTTCTTTGGTCTGCAAGAGGAGCTCGGTGTGACCCTCGTAATTGTTACCCATGACTCCGGCCTCGCCGCCCAGTGCAAGGATCGCCTTCAGCTCCTCGCGGGCCGAATCGTATAATGGGCCATGCCCTCTGTCCGCTGCTTTCCGGGTTCGGCCGCCGTATCCGCCTTTCGCCAGGCCAGTCTACTTAAGCGGATCCAGGCGCAAGCCTCCGGCTGTTCCTCTTTCAATGCCCGATGGGCGTACCTGGTCTCTTCGACCGATGAAGCCCTTCTCGGTCGGCCCGGTTCGGCACCCCTTGAGGACCTGCTCGATTGCACCGGCACTGCGTTTGAATCACCCGGCAGAGAAGGGTCGCGCCTCTGGGTCTTCCCACGCCGAGGCACTCGCTCTCCTTGGTCGAGCAAGGCCACCGACATACTCCACTCATGCGGTCTTCAATCGATCGTGCGGGTTGAGCGCGGCGTCTGCATTGATTTCCACGGGATCAAGGGGCCGATTCCCCCAGCGATTTGCGCCCTCTTCGTCGACCGAATGATTGAGCAGGGCGTGGCCTCGGGCCTTCCACCCCTGGATTGGCTGGAGCCCCCCGAGCCCAAGCGCATGCAGGTTATTGGGCTTGGGCCCGATGGCCGCAGCGCCTTAGAGAAGGTCAACCGAGAGATGGGCCTCGCCCTCTCCGATGACGAGGTCGACTACCTCCTTCAAGCCTATGGCCAGATGGGGCGAGACCCCAGCGATGTCGAGCTCCTCATGTTTGCGCAGGCCAATTCAGAGCATTGTCGTCACAAGATTTTCAATGCCGACTTTGTCGTCGACGGGCAGGCCCGTGAGCTCAGTCTCTTCAAGATGATCCGGCACACCCATGCGGTGACGCCACACGGCACGCTATCGGCCTATTCCGATAACGCGGCGGTGCTCGAGGGAGACAAGGCCATTGTTCTTCGCCCCCATGCAGGCAAGGCCTCTGCTTACTCCAAAGAGGCAGGATCGCTCCACAGTGTTCTGAAGGCCGAGACCCACAACCATCCCACCGCCATCTCACCGTTTCCTGGCGCCGCCACAGGCGCAGGCGGTGAGATTCGCGATGAGGGCGCAACCGGCCGCGGTGCCGAACCCAGGGCGGGGCTCACAGGATTCTCTGTCTCTGCCCTCGATTTCTCTGGCAAGCCGCATCAGCCAACGCGCATCGCATCGCCGTTGCAGATCATGACCGAGGGACCGCTCGGTGCGGCGGCTTTTAACAATGAGTTTGGCCGCCCCAATCTGGCCGGCTATTTCCGCAGCTTCGAGCTGGTTCACGAGACCAGACGCTGGGGCTTTCACAAGCCGATCATGTTGGCCGGTGGAGTCGGGGTCATTGCCGATTCGCAGGTTCAGAAGGCACCGGTTCCCTCCGATGCGATTCTGATTCAGCTTGGTGGCCCCGGCATGCGAATTGGCATGGGCGGTGGAGCGGCCTCCTCGATGCAGCCCGGTCAGAACGATGAGGACCTGGACTTCGATTCCGTTCAACGGGGCAATCCAGAGATGCAGCGGCGTGCACAAGAGGTCATTGATGCATGCGTGGCCCTGGGCGCGAGCAATCCCATTCTCTCGATTCACGATGTGGGCGCCGGGGGACTCTCGAATGCATTTCCCGAGCTTGTTCATGGTGCATCGCTCGGTGGGGTCTTCAAGTTGGAGGCAGTGCCCATTGATGAGCAGGGCCTCTCGCCAGCGGAAATCTGGTGCAACGAATCACAGGAGCGATATGTGCTGGCCATTTCGCCCTCATCGGCGCAGACCTTTGCTGAGATCTGCGCCCGAGAGCGATGCCCCTACGCGGTGGTGGGCCAGGCTGTGCCCGATGACCTCCTGCGCGTTGAGGCCTTGCCTGCGGGGCCTGAGTCCAATGTGGGCCGCGACCCCGTTGACATGCCCATCTCGGTGCTTCTGGGCAAGCCTCCCAAGATGCGCCGAGATGTCAAGCGCTTGCCAGTGAATGCCGGAGAGATGGATCTCTCTGGGATCTCTCTCGAGGCCGCTGTCCATGCAGTCCTCTCGCATCCCACGGTGGGGTCCAAGCAGTTTCTCATCACCATTGGCGATCGCACGGTGGGCGGGCTCACGGCACGCGATCAGATGGTGGGCCCATGGCAGACGCCGGTTGCCGATGTGGGCGTGACCCTCTGGGACTTTGAGGGCGTGGGTGGTCAGGCCATTGCGGTGGGGGAGCGCTCTCCGGTCGCTGTGGTGAATGCGGCAGCCTCTGTGCGACTCGCATTGGCAGAGGCCCTCACCAATCTATTGGCTGCACCCGTTGAGCGGCTTGAGCAGGTCAAGCTGTGTGCCAACTGGATGGCCGCATGTGGCGAGCCGGGCCAAGATGCGGCCCTCTTCGATGCCGTTGAGGCCTTGGCGATGGAGTCTTGTCCCCGACTGGGGCTCTCCATTCCTGTTGGCAAAGATTCTCTGAGCATGCGTGTTCAGTGGCAGGAGTCGGGTGCCTCCAAGTCGGTCGTCTCACCGGTGTCTCTCAACCTCACGGCATTGGCGCCCATTGGCGATGTTCGTGGGGTCTGGACACCGCAACTCAATACCGAAGTCGACGATGGAATTCTGGTTCTGATTGACTTGGGGATGGGCAAGAATCGTTTGGGTGGTTCTGTTCTTGCGCTAACGCAGGAATGTTTCGGTGGCCCACCGCCCGATCTCGATGACATTGAGTCTCTCGCGAGACTGCATGCAGCCCTCTCGAATCTGCGCGAGCAGGAATTGGTGCTCGCCTACCACGATCGCTCCGACGGTGGCTTGATGGCATGTGTGGTGGAGATGGCCTTTGCGGCTCGATCGGGCGTAACGCTCAATTTGGACCTGCTCACCATCGATCCCCATTCTCAGGATTGGGGTGACTTCAAGATTCGGCCCGAGCAGGTCCGTGAGCAACGCGAAGCCCTGAGCCTTGCAGCCCTGTTCGCAGAGGAGATTGGCGTTGTTATTCAGATTCGCCGGTCTGAGCGAACACGCGTTATGGATGTCTTGCGCGCGCAGGGGCTCTCGGCTCAGGCCCACGAGATTGGTGGCCTCAATCCCCGCGACTCCATCGAGATCTACCGTGATGCCAAATGCATTTTCAGCGCATCACGGGCAAGCCTGCAGAAGAGTTGGAGTCAGACCTCATTCGATATTGCCGCACGCCGCGACAATCCTGCAGTGGTTGAGTCGGAGCGCAAGTCGCAGTTGGAGGCCACCAATCCCATGCCGATTCATCTGCCCGCCTCTCTGCATGAGCGACTCATTCGCGGGCCGGCCATTCACGGTGGACAGCGACCCAAGGTCGCCATTCTCCGCGAGCAGGGGGTCAATGGGCAGGTGGAGATGGCAGCGGCCTTCGATCGGGCGGGATTTGAGTCATGGGATGTGCACATGTCAGACCTCGCCTCCGGCCGCGTGGATCTGCTCGATTTTCTTGGAGTCGTCGCCTGTGGAGGATTCTCCTAAGGCGATGTGTTGGGCGCGGGGCAGGGCTGGTCTCGCTACATTCACTACAACGCGCG
>DAIPXU010000021.1:0-13258 GCA_036783055.1 Burkholderiaceae bacterium
TCGTCACCTTGATTGCCCCGATTGCAATGGAGCAGGGCCTGCGCTTTGCCATCCGCGAAGGCGGTAGAACCGTCGGCGCAGGCGTCGTCGCGAAAGTCATCGAGTAGGAAAGGATTGCAGTTCGAAGCCTAGGGGCATAGCTCAATTGGCAGAGCGTCGGTCTCCAAAACCGAAGGTTGGGGGTTCGATTCCCTCTGCCCCTGCCACCGCTTCGAACCGCTGAAAAAACACCCAATGAACTCGGTCACCGACGTCGAAACCAGCAGCCTGCAGAACAAGCTCATGCTTGTCGCGGCTGTGCTCGCCTTTCTGGCAGGTGTCGTGGGCTTCTACACGGTTGACGACGGCAAAGGAATTGCGGCCGCAGGTGCACTTGCCGCGGGAATAGTGGTTGCGCTCGTCTTGGGGCTGGTCAGCCCCTCCGGTCGACAATTCATTGGTTTTGCTCGGGAGTCGCAGGCCGAGGCGCGTCGTGTTCACTGGCCCTCGCGCAAGGAGACCCTGCAGACCACCGGAATCGTCTTTCTTTTTGTGTTTGTAATGGCAATCTTTCTCTGGCTGACCGACAAGTCACTCGAGTGGGTGCTCTACGACCTTCTGTTGGGATGGAAGTAACTATGGCCAAGCGTTGGTATGTCGTACATGCCTTTTCAGGCATGGAGAAGAGCGTGGCCCGGGCCATCCAAGAGCGAATTGACCGGGCGGGCATGCAAGACCAGTTTGGCCAGATCCTCGTACCCACCGAAGAGGTTGTTGAGATTCGTGGCGGGCAAAAGGCTCTGTCCGAACGTCGGTTCTTCCCAGGATATGTTTTAGTCGAGATGGAGATGAACGAGCAGACCTGGCATTTGGTGAAAAACACCAATAAGGTCACCGGTTTTGTTGGGGGGTCGGCAAGCAAGCCCACGCCCATCTCTCAGTCCGAAGTTGACAAGATCATGGCCCAGATGCAAGAGGGTGTTGAAAAGCCGCGGCCCAAGGTCCTGTTTGAGGTGGGTGAAGTGGTCCGAGTCAAGGAGGGCCCCTTTACTGATTTCAATGGCAATGTGGAAGAGGTGAATTACGAAAAGAATCGTCTGCGGGTGTCGGTGACCATTTTTGGTCGTTCGACCCCCGTCGAGTTGGAGTTTGGTCAGGTCGAGAAACTCTAGTTGTGGCCCGGCCAGCGGTGGGGCCGGTTTTGAGGAGCAGGAAGGACGGTCTTAGGTCAGGCCTGCGCAAGTACTCGCATAGGAGTCAGTATGGCAAAGAAGATTGTTGGTTACATCAAGCTGCAAGTCCCTGCAGGCAAGGCAAATCCATCGCCACCCATCGGCCCGGCATTGGGTCAGCGTGGACTCAACATCATGGAGTTCTGTAAGGCATTCAATGCCCAGACCCAGAGCATGGAGCCGGGGCTTCCGATTCCCTGCGTCATTACGGCTTTCGCCGACAAGACATTCACCTTCGTGATGAAGACGCCGCCGGCCTCGATTCTCATCAAGAAGGCGGCGAAGATCGACAAAGGCTCTCCGAAGCCTCACAGTGACAAAGTCGGATCCATTACTCGCGCACAGTGCGAGGACATCGCCAAGCTCAAAAAGCCTGACCTTACCGCGGCCGACCTCGATGCCGCAGTCAAGACCATTGCCGGGAGTGCCCGCAGCATGGGCATCACCGTGGAAGGACTCTAAATGTCAAAGTTACCCAAGAGAATTGCGGCCAGCCGCGCCAAGGTGGATCGAACAAAGAACTACACCGCCGATGAGGCCTTGCGCTTGGCCAAAGAATGCGCGACCGCGAAGTTTACTGAGTCAGTGGATGTGGCCGTACAGCTTGGCATCGATGCGAAGAAATCCGACCAACTCGTTCGCGGTTCCATCGTATTGCCATCTGGCACTGGCAAGACCTCTCGCGTTGCGGTTTTTGCTCAGGGCGAGAAAGCCGAGCAGGCCAAAGCCGCCGGGGCAGAGATTGTCGGCATGGACGACCTCGCCGAGCGCATCAAGGCTGGCAATCTGGATTTTGACATCGTCATTGCATCGCCGGACGCCATGCGGTTGGTCGGACAACTGGGCCAGATTCTTGGGCCACGTGGCTTGATGCCCAACCCAAAAGTTGGCACGGTCACACCCGATGTCGCTCTGGCAGTCAAGAACGCAAAGGCTGGTCAGGTTCAGTATCGAACCGACAAGGCCGGAATCATTCACTGCACGATTGGCCAGGCCTCCTTTGAGGTCGGTGCGCTCAAGAGCAATCTGGTCGCACTCATCGAGGCGCTCAATCGTGCAAAGCCCTCCTCATCCAAGGGCGTCTACCTGCGCAAGGTGGCCGTCTCAACGACCATGGGGCCGGGCATCCGCATTGAACCGCAATCGCTGTTGGCGCAGCAGGCGGGTTAGCAGGCTTTGGGCTGAACCAAGCAAAGCATCTCTTTTTGGTTCAGGTTGTCAAAGACCGTTGGGGCGGGTCTTGTATCCGCTTAATTTGAGAAGAACTCCCAACGCAGATGGCGGTCCCGAAGGATTCAAGGCCCTCCCCAGAGGGTCAATTGGTTCAAAGGTCGCCGGTTTCAACCGCCCCCCGAGTATTCAGGGGGTTCTTTAGGAGTAGACCGTGGCACTAAACCGCGCAGAAAAGGCCGCAATGATCGACGACGTCACCGCCCAATTGGCGAAGGCGCAGGCGGTTGTTGTTGCTGAATATCGTGGTCTCGACGTTGCCAGCATGACCGATCTTCGCAGCAAGGCGAGGCAGTCGGGCGTATACCTGCGTGTTCTAAAGAACACTCTGGTTCGCCGTGCTGTCGCCGGCACGCCATTCGAGAAGCTCACCGACCAAATGGTGGGGCCCCTCATCTATGGCGTCTCGGAAGATCCCGTGGCTGTGGCAAAAGTCCTTCAAGACTTTTCCAAGGCCAACGAGCATTTGGTGATCAAGGCAGGCGCACTGCCCAACAGCACCATCGATGCTCAAGGCATTAAGGCTCTGGCTTCCTTGCCCTCGCGCGAGGAACTTCTGGCCAAACCGCTCGGAACCCTGCAGGCACCCACGACCAAGTCCCTCCAGACCCTCCACGAAACCCCCACCGGCCAGGTACGCGCTGTGGCGGCCGTTCGGGATCAACGGGCCAAGGCCGAGGCTTAAATCGACGACCCCTTAAACCAATTGTTTTGGAGATTTTGAAATGGCAATGAGTAAAGAAGATGTTTTGAATGCAGTGGGTTCAATGAGCGTCCTTGAGCTCTCCGAGCTCATCAAGATGATGGAAGACAAGTTTGGCGTTTCAGCTGCTGCGACCGCTGTGGCCGTGGCCGCACCCGCTGCTGGTGGTGCCGCTGCTGGTGGCGCCGCCGCTGAAGAGCAGACAGAGTTCACCGTCGTGCTCGCCGCCGCAGGCGACAAGAAGGTGGAAGTCATCAAGGTGGTCCGTGCCGCCACTGGCTTAGGGCTCAAAGAGGCAAAGGATCTCGTTGATGGCGCTCCAAAGCCAGTCAAGGAGGGAATCTCCAAGGCAGATGCCGAAGCGCTCAAGAAGCAGCTCGAAGAAGCAGGCGCGAAAGTCGAAGTCAAGTAACGCAGTCAACAGCCACCCCGGGCGAAAGCCCGGTGGGGCTGGCTTTGCAATGGATGCTCTTGGTCACTCATCCGCACTCGGCTTTAAGAGCCCATTGCCAAGTTAGTCCCTACCTATTCAGACCCAAGGACAATCAATGGCCTACAACTTCACTGAAAAAAAGCGCATCCGCAATAGTTATGCCTAACGACCCCCCGTCCTCTAGGTGCCGAATCTCCTCGAGACCCAGCTTGAGTCCTATCGCGACTTCCTGCAGGCGGATACCGCACCAGACCGCCGCGAGGAGTCTGGACTGCAGGCCGCTTTTCAGTCGATTTTTCCGATCACGAGCCACAACGGCCTCGCGCGTCTTGAGGTTGTTCACTTTCAGTTGGGAACACCCCCCTTTGACATGAAGGAGTGCCAGCAACGCGGACTGACTTTTGCTGCTCCGCTGCGGGCCAGAGTTCGACTCGTGATCCTTGATCGTGAGGCTGCCAAGCCGACTATCAAAGAGGTCAAGGAGCAAGAGGTCTACATGGGTGAGATGCCCCTGGTCACCGACACTGGATCATTCGTGATCAACGGTACTGAGCGAGTCATCGTTAGCCAGCTTCACCGATCTCCTGGCGTTTTCTTTGAGCACGACCGTGGCAAGACACACAGCTCTGGGAAACTCCTGTTTTCAGCACGGATCATCCCCTACCGTGGCTCTTGGCTCGACTTCGAATTCGATCCAAAAGACATTCTCTATTTCCGGGTGGACCGTCGCCGCAAGATGCCGGTCACCATCCTAATGAAGGCACTGGGTCTCTCACCCGAGCAAGTCCTTGCGCACTTCTTCTCCTTTGATCACTTCCAACTTATGCCGCAGGGTGCGCAGATGGAGCTGGTTGCCGAGCGTCTCAAGGGGGAGCAGGCCCGGTTCGACATCACCGACAAAGACGGCAATGTCCTCGTGCCCCGGGACAAACGCATCAACGCAAAGCACATTCGCGACATTGAGAAGGCCGGACTCAAGCGGATCAGCGTCCCCGATGACTTTCTCGTTGGCCGTGTCCTGGCGACAAATGTGGTGGATGCAGAAACAGGTGAACTCTTGGCCAAAGCCAACGATGAAATCACCGAGGAGCTCCTGGCAAAGATGCGTGACGCCAAGATTCGTGATTTCTCAAGCCTCTACATCAACGACCTTGACCATGGCCCGTATATCTCGTCAACGCTGCGCCTGGACGAGACCCCAGATCAACTCTCTGCACGTGTGGCCATCTATCGAATGATGCGGCCCGGCGAGCCTCCAACCGAGGACGCTGTCGAGGCCTTGTTCAACCGGCTCTTCTTCAGCGAGGATTCGTACGACATCTCCAAGGTGGGTCGGATGAAATTCAATCGTCGCCTCGGTCGCGACGAGGTCCTTGGTTCAATGACCCTCTCGAATGAAGATATTCTCGACACCATTAAGGTATTGGTTGAGTTGCGCAATGGCCGTGGTGAAATCGATGACATCGATCACCTTGGAAATCGCCGCGTGCGTTGCGTCGGCGAATTGGCCGAGAACCAATTTCGCTCGGGCCTCGTTCGTGTTGAACGTGCCGTCAAGGAGCGGCTCGGTCAGGCCGAGGCAGACAATCTCATGCCGCACGACCTCATCAACAGCAAGCCCATCTCGGCAGCCATCCGCGAGTTCTTCGGTTCCAGCCAGCTGTCGCAGTTTATGGACCAGACCAATCCGCTCTCAGAGATCACCCTCTTGGGGCGCGTCTCCGCCCTGGGCCCGGGCGGTCTGACCCGCGAGCGGGCGGGATTCGAGGTGCGCGATGTCCACCCCACCCACTACGGACGCGTCTGTCCCATCGAGACACCCGAGGGACCCAACATTGGCCTTATCAACTCACTGGCTCTCTATGCACGCCTCAACGAGTATGGCTTTCTGGAGACGCCCTATCGCAAAGTGGTCGACGGAAAGGTGACCGACCAGATTGAATACCTCTCAGCGATCGAAGAAGGCCGCTATGTGATTGCACAGGCGAATGCGGAGGTCGACGACAAGGGCCGCCTGCTCGAGGACCTGGTCTCCGTCCGCGTCAATGGTGAGACCACGCTGTCTGGTCCCGAGCGTGTGGAGTACATGGATGTTGCACCCTCACAGATCGTTTCGGTCGCTGCCTCTCTCATCCCCTTTCTCGAACACGACGACGCCAACCGTGCTTTGATGGGCTCGAACATGCAGCGTCAAGCGGTGCCATGCCTGCGCCCCGAGAAACCTCTGGTGGGAACCGGCATCGAGCGGACGTGTGCCGTGGATTCGGGCACCGTGGTTCAGGCTCGGCGTGGCGGACTGGTGGACTACGTTGACTCGCGTCGCATTGTGATTCGTGTCAATGATTCCGAGACCAAGGCTGGTGAGTCTGGTGTGGACATTTATAACCTCACCAAATACACCCGGTCCAACCAGAACACCAATATCAATCAGCGCCCCGTCGTCTCCAAGGGCGACTCTGTACTGCGCGGCGATGTGATTGCCGACGGTGCCTCCACCGATCTTGGTGAACTCGCGCTGGGTCAGAACATGTTGGTGGCGTTCATGCCCTGGAATGGCTACAACTTCGAAGACTCTATTTTGATTTCTGAGCGCGTTGTGGCCGAGGATCGCTACACCTCGATCCACATCGAAGAGCTATCGGTCTTCTCACGTGACACCAAGCTCGGACCAGAGGAGATCACTCGCGACATCTCCAACCTCTCGGAGAATCAGCTGGCCCGACTCGATGAGGCCGGTGTGGTCTATATCGGTGCAGAGGTCCAGGCTGGCGACGTTCTAGTGGGCAAGGTCACCCCGAAGGGCGAGACCCAACTCACCCCCGAAGAAAAGCTTCTTCGTGCCATCTTTGGCGAAAAGGCCTCCGATGTGAAAGATACCTCGCTGCGTGTCCCGTCGGGAATGAGTGGCACGGTGATCGATGTCCAGGTCTTTACGCGCGAAGGCATACAGCGAGACAAACGTGCGCAGCAAATCATTGACGACGAGCTTGGGCGCTTTCGTAAGGATCTCAATGACCAGTTGAGAATCGTTGAAGCCGATGCCTTCCAGCGAATTGAGAAGCTGCTTATTGGCCAGTCTGCGAATGGCGGGCCAAAGAAACTGGCCAAGGGCACAGCCATCAGTGCCGACTATCTCGCCGACATTGACCGCTACCACTGGTTCGATATTCGTCTCTCCGATGAGTCCGCGGCTCAGCAGCTCGAGGGCCTCAAGGAGTCGCTCGAGCAGAAGCGTCACCAATTTGATCTGGCCTACCAAGAAAAGCACCGCAAACTCACCCAGGGCGATGAATTGCCCCCGGGCGTTTTGAAGATGGTGAAGGTCTATCTCGCCGTTAAGCGACGTCTTCAGCCAGGGGACAAGATGGCTGGTCGGCACGGCAATAAAGGGGTGGTCTCAAGAATCGTTCCGGTCGAGGACATGCCCTACATGGCCGACGGCCGTCCCGTGGATATCGTTCTCAATCCCCTGGGTGTGCCTTCGCGGATGAACGTTGGGCAGATTCTCGAGACCCACTTGGGATGGGCCGCCAAGGGTCTCGGCCAACGGATTGGTGAGATGCTCGCGCGACAGGCGCAGGTGACCGAGTTGCGCAAGGCCGTTGAGGCGATCTACAACTCCACCGGCAAGGCCGAGGACATCGCAAGCCTCAAGGACCCGGAGATCAAAGAGCTTGCGGAGAATCTGGTCAAGGGGGTTCCCTTTGCGACGCCAGTCTTTGATGGCGCCAAGGAGGATGAGATTCGTCAGATGTTGCAGTTGGCCTATCCCGATGACATCGCCCAAAAGATTGGTCTTACGCCAACCCGCACACAGGTCCAGCTCTATGACGGGCGCACTGGCGATTCATTCGACCGAACCACCACCGTGGGCTATATGCACATGCTCAAACTACACCACCTCGTCGATGACAAGATGCACGCGAGATCGACTGGTCCGTACTCATTGGTGACCCAGCAGCCGTTGGGTGGTAAGGCCCAGTTTGGTGGGCAGCGCTTTGGAGAGATGGAGGGCTGGGCGCTGGAAGCCTATGGTGCGGCCTACACACTCCAAGAGATGCTCACGGTCAAATCCGACGATGTGGCGGGTCGAACCCGGGTCTACGAAAACATCGTCAAGGGAGACCACGTCATCGACGCCGGCATGCCTGAATCCTTCAACGTCTTGGTCAAAGAGATCCGCTCTCTGGGCATTGACATCGACCTCGAACGCAACTGATCAAAAGGGAACTCGCACAATGAAAGCTCTACTCGATCTATTCAAGCAGGTCCAGCAAGACCAACAGTTCGATGCCATCCGCATCGGGCTGGCCTCCCCAGACAAGATTCGGTCATGGTCTTTTGGCGAGGTCAAGAAGCCCGAGACCATCAACTACCGCACGTTCAAGCCCGAGCGAGATGGCCTCTTCTGCGCAAAGATCTTTGGACCTGTCAAGGACTACGAGTGCCTTTGTGGCAAGTACAAGCGCCTCAAGCACCGTGGCGTGATTTGCGAGAAGTGTGGGGTTGAAGTCACGCTCGCAAAAGTCCGTCGTGAGCGTATGGGACACATTGAATTGGCGAGCCCAGTTGCCCATATCTGGTTTCTAAAGTCCCTCCCCTCACGCCTCGGGATGGTTCTCGACATGACCCTTCGGGATATTGAGCGCGTGCTCTATTTCGAGGCCTATGTGGTGGTGGAGCCCGGCATGACGCCGCTCAAGCGCGGCCAGATCATGTCCGAAGACGACTACCTCGCCAAGGTGGAGCAATATGGCGACGGAGAGTTTGTTGCCCAGATGGGAGCCGAAGGCGTTGCTGCACTGCTCTCCTCGATCGACCTCGAGCGGGAAATCGAACAGCTTCGCAAAGACCTGGCCGAGACCTCGTCCGACGCAAAGATTAAAAAGATCGCCAAGAGACTCAAGGTCTTGGAGGGATTCTCTAAATCGGGCGTGAAGCCCGACTGGATGGTGATGCAGGTGCTGCCTGTGTTGCCCCCAGAGCTTCGCCCGCTGGTCCCCTTGGATGGCGGCCGGTTCGCGACCTCCGATCTCAACGACCTCTATCGCCGAGTGATCAATCGCAACAACCGATTGAAGCGTCTGCTCGAGCTGCGTGCGCCCGAGATCATTGTCCGCAATGAGAAGCGCATGTTGCAGGAGTCAGTCGATTCCCTGCTCGACAATGGTCGCCGTGGCAAGGCCATGACCGGTGCGAATAAGCGGGCGCTCAAGTCGCTGGCAGACATGATCAAGGGCAAGGGCGGTCGTTTCCGTCAGAACCTCCTCGGAAAGCGAGTCGACTATTCGGGCCGATCCGTCATTGTGGTGGGCCCCACACTCAAGCTGCACCAGTGCGGCCTGCCCAAGCTAATGGCGCTCGAACTCTTCAAGCCTTTCATCTTCAATAAGCTTGAGTTGCGTGGCATGGCCACCACGATCAAGGCGGCCAAGAAATTGGTTGAGCAGCAGGTGCCCGAGGTCTGGGACATCCTCGAGGAGGTGATTCGTGAGCACCCCGTCATGCTCAATCGCGCCCCCACACTCCATCGCCTTGGTATCCAGGCATTCGAGCCCGTGCTCATCGAGGGAAAGGCCATTCAACTCCATCCGCTGGTCTGTGCGGCCTTCAACGCCGACTTCGACGGCGATCAGATGGCTGTTCATGTGCCGCTCTCACTCGAGGCCCAGATGGAAGCCCGCACCCTGATGCTGGCCTCCAACAACGTGCTCTTCCCCTCGAACGGCGAGCCCTCGATTGTCCCCTCCCAGGACATCGTCCTTGGCCTCTACTACGCCACTCGAGAGAAGGTCAACGGCCGTGGCGAGGGCATGATGTTCGCGGACGTGACTGAAGTCGAGCGCGCCTACGCTACCAAAGAGGAGGAACTCGCCACCAAGATTACGGTTCTTGTTGAAGAGTCCACTCTCGATCGTGAGACCGGCGCAACCCAGGCCAAACTCGTTCGCTACGAGACCACCGTGGGCAGGGCCCTTCTCTCGCGCATCCTTCCCGAGGGCTTGCCGTTCTCGCACATGAACAAGGCCCTCAAGAAGAAGGAAATCTCCCGACTGATCAACGCCTCGTTCCGTCGCTGTGGGTTGAGAGCAACGGTAATCCTTGCCGACAAACTGCTGCAATCGGGCTTTGCATTAGCCACCCGCGCAGGCATTTCGATCTGCGTGGACGACATGCTTGTTCCCGCGCAGAAGACTGACATCCTCTCGAAGGCCGAGTCAGAGGTCAAAGAGATCGAGCAGCAGTATGCCTCTGGCCTTGTAACCGCAGGTGAGCGCTACAACAAGGTCGTTGACATCTGGGGCCGCGCAGGCGACCAAGTCGGCAAGGCCATGATGGATCAGCTCGCCGGTGAGGTGGTGAAGGATCGCAAGGGGGCCGATGTCCGCCAGGAGTCTTTCAATTCCATCTACATGATGGCCGACTCGGGTGCACGTGGCTCTGCCGCCCAGATTCGCCAGCTGGCCGGCATGCGCGGCCTGATGGCAAAACCCGATGGCTCCATCATCGAGACGCCCATCACCGCGAATTTCCGCGAGGGCCTCAATGTTCTCCAATACTTTATTTCTACTCACGGTGCTCGCAAGGGCCTGGCCGACACAGCCCTGAAAACCGCCAACTCGGGCTACCTCACCCGGCGCCTCGTTGACGTCACTCAAGACCTCGTTGTTATCGAGGACGACTGTGGAACCGACAATGGCATCACCATGAAGGCCCTGGTCGAGGGGGGCGAAGTCATCGAGGCCCTTCGGGATCGCGTGCTGGGCCGTGTGACCGCCAGCGAGGTGGTGAACCCCGAGACCCAGGAAACCCTTGTCGAATCGGGTGCAGTCCTCGATGAGGACGCGGTCGATGCCATCGAGCGGCTCGGAATTGATGAGGTTCGCGTTCGAACCCCATTGACTTGCGCGACACGTTTTGGACTGTGTGCCAAATGCTATGGCCGCGATCTTGGCCGCGGCCACCTGGTCAACGTTGGCGAGGCAGTGGGCGTGATCGCTGCTCAGTCGATTGGTGAGCCCGGAACACAGCTGACCATGCGCACCTTCCATATTGGTGGTGCTGCATCCCGAACCGCCGCCCAGTCAAGCATTGAGGCCAAATCCAACGGAACCGTGCGCTTTACTTCGACCATGCGTTACATCACCAACACCAAGGGAGAGCCTGTTGTGATCTCCCGCTCGGGCGAAGTCATGATCGCTGATGACAACGGCCGTGAGCGCGAGCGCCATAAGGTGCCTTATGGTGCAACCTTGACCTTGGTTGATGGTGCAGTAGCGAAGGCCGGCACCATTCTCGCTGTGTGGGACCCACTGACCCGACCAATCATCACTGAGTATGCGGGCAAGATCCGATTCGAGAATGTCGAAGAGGGCGTTACCGTGGCCAAGCAAATCGACGACGTTACCGGTCTCTCAACACTGGTGGTCATCGATGCGAAGCGGCGCAGCGCAGCCAGCAAGGGTGTGCGGCCTCAGGTCCGTCTCATTGACGCGTCCGGCGAGGAGGTCAAGATCGCTGGAACCGATCACTCGGTCAACATCAGCTTTCCAGTGGGCGCTCTGATCACGGTGCGCGACGGGCAAGACGTTGCCGTAGGTGATGTGTTGGCTCGAATTCCTCAGGAGTCACAAAAGACCCGGGACATCACCGGCGGATTGCCCCGTGTGGCGGAGCTCTTTGAGGCCCGCTCCCCCAAAGATGCCGGCATGCTTGCCGACGTCACTGGAACCGTTTCTTTTGGAAAAGACACCAAAGGCAAGCAGCGACTGGTCATCACCGATATGGATGGTGTCTCGCAGGAGTTCCTCATCCCGAAAGAGAAGAGCGTTCTTGTCCACGATGGTCAGATTGTCAACAAGGGCGAGATGATCGTCGACGGACCGGCCGATCCGCAGGACATCCTGCGCCTGCTAGGTATCGAAGCTTTGGCCCGCTATATCGTCGACGAAGTGCAAGACGTGTATCGACTTCAGGGCGTGAAGATCAACGACAAACACATCGAGGTGATTGTGCGTCAAATGCTACGCCGGGTTCAGGTCACCGATCCGGGTGACACGAAGTTCATCCCAGGTGAGCAGGTCGAGCGTTCCGAGCTTCTCGAGGAGAACGACCGTGCAATGGCCGACGGCAAGCGCGCGGCACTCTACGACAACCTGCTTTTGGGAATCACCAAGGCGTCTCTGTCGACGGACTCCTTTATCTCCGCGGCTTCCTTCCAGGAGACCACTCGGGTTCTGACCGAGGCTGCCATCATGGGCAAGCAAGACGACCTGAGAGGCCTCAAGGAGAACGTGATTGTCGGTCGACTCATTCCCGCTGGAACAGGGCTGGCTTATCACCGCGCCCGCAAGGAGCGGGAGGTGGCGGAAGCCGCCGAGGCCAAGACGCTTGCCGAACAGGCCGCGCTCGAGGCCGAGGCCCTGTTCTCTGGCGGGGCACCCACCGACGAGGACGCCACGACCGAGTCAGGAACGGGAGAATCTGCTTGACAGCCAAGGGGAAAAGACCAAGAATCGAGGGCTTTTCCCCATTTTTAAGAATCAAATGAAGGACCGATTTCATGCCCACCATTAACCAGTTGGTTCGCAAGCCGAGAACCTCTGAGACCATCAAAAGCAAGAGCCCTGCGCTCGAGTCGTGTCCCCAGCGCAGGGGGGTCTGCACACGCGTTTACACCACCACACCCAAAAAGCCAAACTCAGCGCTTCGGAAAGTGGCGAAGGTTCGTCTTACGAATGGCTTTGAGGTCATTAGTTACATCGGTGGTGAAGGCCATAACCTCCAAGAACACTCGGTGGTTCTCATTCGCGGTGGCCGTGTCAAGGACCTGCCTGGTGTTCGTTATCACATCGTCCGCGGGTCACTTGACCTGCAAGGCGTGAAAGACCGGAAGCAGTCGCGCTCGAAGTACGGCGCCAAGCGGCCCAAGAAGTCATAAGTCGTACAGACCATCGTGCAATGGTGCACGGTGGAGTAAGGGTCTGCGGCCGAGAAATTGGCCAAGCGGGCTGGGTAGAACCCAACTGAACCAACAAAGGAAAAAACATGCCCCGTCGTCGTGAGGTGCCCAAGCGCATCATTCTTGCCGATCCTAAATTCGGCAGTGAAGAAGTCTCCAAGTTCATGAATGTGGTCATGCTGCACGGCAAGAAGGCCGTGGCCGAGCGAATCGTCTATGGCGCACTTGATCACATCGAGAAGGTTGCCAAGAAGAATCCCATCGAAATCTTTCAGCAGGCATTGAATAACGCCAAACCCATGGTCGAGGTCAAGAGCCGCCGAGTGGGTGGCGCCAATTACCAGGTTCCCGTCGAGGTGCGCCCCTCCCGTCGTTCGGCGCTCGCCATGCGCTGGCTGCGCGAGGCCGCAAAGAAGCGTGGCGAGAAATCGATGAATCTTCGCCTGGCCGGTGAGTTGCTCGAGGCCGCAGAGGGGCGCGGTGGCGCGGTGAAAAAGCGTGATGAGGTCCACCGCATGGCAGAGGCCAACAAAGCCTTCTCCCACTTCCGTTTCTGATTTGAAACCGACCCTTCGGCTTCCAGTCACCATTTAGATAGGACGTTTCATGGCCCGAAAAACCCCGATCGAGCGCTACCGCAACATTGGTATTAGCGCCCACATCGACGCCGGCAAGACCACCACGCCCGAGCGCATTCTTTATTACTCCGGCAAGTCCCA
>DAIPXU010000022.1:0-13216 GCA_036783055.1 Burkholderiaceae bacterium
CACGCACACCTCGATGCCAACGGCAACGCCCCAGAGCCAGTCTTCACCGTCGATCTGGGTCGCACGGTTCATTGCATGATCGACAACCAGACGGCCTGGTTCCACCCCATGCACTTTCACGGGGTGGTTCTGCGAGAGAGGCAGAAAGACGGCCGCTGGGGGCCAGCAAAAGATTCCACCCTGGTCTGGCCATTCGAAAAGCAGGAGATCATGTTTGTGGCCGAGGCGCCCGGCGACTGGATGATTCACTGCCATGTCTCCGAGCACCACCACTCGGGCCTGATGGGCACCTTCCGGGTGAGCAACCTCTGCAGAACCACCAACCCCACCAAGGCGTCCCCATCCAAGGCGCCTGCCACAAAGATCTAGACAAGAACCCAAGCAGCGGGGCGGCGACTTTTTGAGGCGCATGCGTTGCAGAGCGGATCTCTGCAGGACCGTTTTCTCTAGGGCCGTTTTTCGCGGGCCCACCTGGGAAAAACTATCGAGGAGCGGGCTGGTCGGTGGCCTTGCAACGTCCCTGCGTCATGACGGCCTGCGGCAGCGTGACCACGGCCATTAGATTGGGGGCGACAAAGAGCCCATCGGGATCCAGGATCGGATCCCAGTTCTTGCAGCGCAAGTGGGAGGGCTGGGTGAGTAGTGTTCGCAGCTGACAGGCCGTGAGTTGGGGAAGTCGGCCTGCATCCTGATAGACCCGCTTCATGCAGAGCAACGAGCCGTTCTCGAGTTGACGATCTCGCTCCACGGACTCGGCAACCAGGTACATGGCCTGTGACTCACAGGTGGGACGATCGGGCGCTGGCAACTGGGCAATGGTCGAGATTGTCACTACGAAGTGATCCTTTTCCTCGACCTCGAAGGCCCCCGCGGTCCATTTGCTCTCTCCGGGCGGCACTAGAACGCCACCGGCATTCTCTGCTCGACAATCCGAAGTGAGCGGCAGGCGCTTGAGAAACGCCTGTTTCTTCGCATCGGCCTTGTCACGCATCTCTCTGGGCGACTCTGCCAACGCCACCACGCCATGGCCAAACAGCATGGCACTTACGAGTCCAAGGAAGAGAGGCTTTGCCAAGGCTCCCAATGATTGCGGGCTCTGCCGCTCATTGGGCCTGCGACTCATGAGTTCTGAACCACAATCGATGGGAACTTGTGGGTCATGTCCTTGGCTGTCTTGGCAATAAGAACGGCCACCTTTCGGGCCAAATCTTTGTAGAGACCGGCAATGGCGCCATTGGGATCGGCCACCACCATGGGCACGCCCGCATCGGCCCGCTCACGAATATTCACATTCAGAGGCAGGGATCCGAGTAGAGGCACGCTGTAGTCGGACGCCATGAGCTGCCCGCCACCGTGGCCAAAGATGTGCTCGGCATGCCCGCATTGGGGGCAGACATACAGACTCATGTTCTCAATGATGCCCAGCACAGGCACCGAGACCTTCTCGAACATCTTCAATCCCTTTCGGGCATCCATGAGTGCGACCTCCTGCGGGGTGGTGACAATGAGGGCGCCTGTAATGGGCACCGACTGGGCCAAGGATAGGGGAACATCGCCAGTGCCCGGGGGCATATCCAGCAGCAGGTAGTCGAGTTCCGGCCAGTTGGTCTGCCGAAGGAGTTGATCAAGCGCCTGCGAGACCATTGGGCCCCGCCAGACCATGGCTTGATCGTCCCCGGTGAGAAAACCAATGGAGTTGACAGAGATGCCGTGGGCCGTAAGGGGCTCCATGGATTTGCCATCGAGCGTCTCGGGACGCCCCGATGCACCGAGCATGGTCGGCATGCTTGGGCCGTAGATGTCTGCATCCAAGATCCCGACCTTTGCGCCTTCGGCGGCCAGGGCCAGGGCCAGGTTCACCGTAGTGGTGGATTTGCCCACCCCGCCTTTGCCCGAGGCAACGGCAATCACGTTCTTGACACCAGTGACGAGTCGCACGCCCTTCGCGACCGCATGGGGAATGATTTCCTGACGAACCGAGACGCTGACATTGCGAACCTCGGGTAGGGTTCGGACCGCCTCGATGGCCTGCTTGCGGGTCTGCTCAAAAATGCTTTTTGCGGGATAGCCAAAGACCACTTCGAAAACCACGTCTCCGCCATCGACCGCGAGGCCTTTGACCATTCCGGCCGACACGATGTCCTGGGACAGATCCGAGGGGACGACGCCCTTGAGCGCCGCTTTGACTTGATCGGTAGTTAAGCTCACAAGAAATCCATAGAGATTGGGGGTAGGGAGCCCCTAGCAAATTCGGGCGCATGCCGCCTTGGTAGAAGCGCTTATTCCCCTATTTTTCCAGAGGGGTTCAGTCGATCGAGCCATGGGCGGCCACTGCCAGAGGCCTCATCTGACCAACCACCCGAAGAAGGATCCGGTAGGTGTCTCGATCGAACTGAAGAGGCCCTGGCGACCGCAACAATTCGAGGAGTTCCTCCTCGTTGCCTGCAGAGCCCAGATAGGCCCACTGATTAAATAGCAGTGCCCGATCGCCCTCGGTGAGCAAAGCTGGCCCTGAGAAGGGCCAATTCCGCACGCGCAGTTTGGGCAGAGCCAGCTCGAGCCGCAGGCGATGCTGCTCCAAGGACTCAAGATTCCGCACCTCCCCTGCGCCATGTCCGGCCTCACCCGAGGTCTCGCCAGCCCTTCTGTCGAGCAAGTGGGACGCACCTCTCGCTGCCCCTGCGGACTCGCAGGCCCCACGGCATCGATAAAGCTGGCGCCCAAAGCATGGGTGGCCCCTACGGGCCTTTTCAAGGCCGGTCAGTGACTTGCAGAGTTCGTGATCGTCGGCCAGTTGCCGCAAGACTCGCTGGGCCTCGGCCATGGTCTCGAAGAGTCCAAAACAACGCCTCTCGGGGTCTTCCAGCGCGTCGGTGATGGCCGAAAACTGCAGTTGCGGGAACGCATCGGCATTCCCCAACACAATCGTCGTGATCGCGCGATTCAATCGAAGCCGACGATTCATGGTGGGCTTGAGTTTCTTGACCAGATCCGATTCGAGCAGCAGTGCGCTGACCTCTCCGGCCGTCTCTCGCCACTCCACGCGCTTGACTTGCTGGGGGATGCGAAGCGCCTTGCGCGAGCGTGTGTCGGAGGAGAAATGCTAGAGCACGCGGCCGCGAAGGTTTTTTGACTTACCAATGTAGAGCGGCAGATCGTTTTCCCCATAGAAGAGATAGACCCCGGGGCCATTGGGCATGTCTGCAACTTGGCCAGGATCGATGTTCGGTGGCAGTGATGGGCGGCCAAGAATGCTTCGAACCGCCTTATCCATCGACTCTCGCGGAACCGACTCAAGAAGCCGCATCCAGAACTGAAGAATCAAATCGGCATCTGCCATGGCCCTGTGCCGACCCGTCACCACCAGAGCATGCCTCTGCACCAGGGCATCTAAGTTATGCCTCGGTTCCTCGGGGAAAAGGAGCCGCGAGAGGCGAACCGTGCAGAGTGTGGGAGCATGAAAGGCCTCGCCGATGGATGCATAGGCCTGTTTGATAAACGCATAGTCAAACCGAACGTTGTGGGCAACAAAAACACAACCCTCGAGCCGGGCCCTCAACTCCTTTGCAATTCGTTCAAAGCTTGGTGCATCGGCCACCATTGCATCGTCAATACCGGTGAGCGATTGGATGAAGGGCGGAATTCGCATGCCCGGGTTCACCAAGGTTGACCACTGCTCCGACTGACCATTGGCGAGTCGAATGACAGCAATCTCGGTAATGCCATCCTTGGTGGGCGTGGAGCCCGAGGTCTCAATATCAACAAATGCAAGCGGCTGATCGATCAAGGGCCGCCCTTGGGGATTGGCTTGTAGGCTGCGCAGTTCTGATCGAAGAAGGCTTTGAAGGCCTTCTTACTTGTCATTCCGCGGCGAAACAGCTTGCCCTCGCGGGATTCAACCACCCCCTCGGTGCGCAGTCGCAGACCCTCGGCGGTGTCCTCGGGGTAGTGCCAACGATAGCGCTCCATCAGGGCCTTGAACCAAAGAGGAGCGTCCTCCCCGGCCCCCTTGGCGGCCGCCGCGCAGGTGGCCAGATCGAGCGTCCCCAGCGGAGACCGATCGGGGAATCGTCTCGGCGTGGGCTCAGCGGCCAAGGCGCCGGAGATTGCGGCCACGAGAACCAACATTGCCAAGCCCCGCTGGGATTGACGGGCAGTCATTCAGCCTTCGCGAAGATCGCCTCGAATCCAGGCGAGCGCATCCCGTTCCTGCGAAAAACCGAAATCTCGAATCTCCGCATCGAGAAAATGATTGGCGATGAGGGGCACGATGTCCCCAATGACCGAATCGGTCACCAAGGCGACTCGAGAGATTTTCTGGTGGTGAGAATAGACAAACGACATGTGATCGATCATGGCGCCAAAACTCTCCCAGCCGGGAAAGTCCTGAGAGACGACAAGAACACCCAAGAGTTTCTTGTGGTGCTCGAGGTAGGCATCGACCTTTCGGGTCAATAGAACGAAGTCGGTCTCGGTGAGTTCTCCGTGGGGATGGAGTCGCAGGATCCCCTCGAACTCGTCTAACTTAAATTCCAACATGTCGATGGCGTTCTGGTCATTTCAATTGAGCCATCTTAAGGGAATCACTGAGCGGGTGCACCACCCCGAATCAGATTGCGAATGCCACCCTTGGGGACTGCGACATCGCCTTTGCGACGAGGGATGAGATGGAGGTGACAATGAAACATGCTTTGACCTGCGACCTCACCCGCGTTCGAACCAACATTAAAAGCAACAATACTGGGGTCTTCCAACAACAGTGCGCGCCGCTGTTCGTTGAGCAAGGCATAACAAGCCAATAACTCCTCTTGGCTTAGCCCGAATACATCGGTGACGTGCCGCTTCGGCATCACCAGACAATGATGCGGCGTGACAGGGAACTCGTCTTTAACCGCAATTGCATGCGCATTCTCGGCGACGATCTTTGATGGGTCCACCTGACAAAAAATGCATCGCTGTCCAACCATCGCCAATCCTCCCCTTGGAACGCGGCTTTCTGTATGGATCTAAAGTGTAGAAGACTTTTTACCCAAAAAAGCCTGCCGCACCGTCTGGCGCCGGGGTCCATCAAGAACGTGAATGTCGGACCCCGCTGCAAAAACTCCCGGGGTCACCACCGATAGGTACCAACCGGAGCAACCCTGCTCAAACATGGCTTTGGCTGCACCCGACCATCCCATCACTGCATTGAACTTAAAACAGGGTTCCCTGGGCTCGGTCACCCGCAGCACCACATCCCCCACCAGCCACTCATCGCCCAGATAAACGGTATCCTCTGAGAGGCCCTCGATCGAGAGGTTCTCTCCCATGGCACCGGGATTCTCAAGCCGATCCACCCGACCTTGATGCTCGGTCAGCAGGCGTTTCCAAAAGGCGTAATGGGCGAAGGTATAGGCGTACAGCGCTCTCTGAGGCCCCCCATGGACGGTCAAGTCGCACTGCTCATCGCCCTCGATACCGAGTGGGCCCAGACGATGCAGGACGGGATCGCTCACGCTCGACACAACAGTCTTTGCAATCCCCGACTGAACCCTGCGCGGCGGTTCCTGGCCCCCCGAACGAACCATAAGGGGAGCGACACGGCCCGTGCAGAGGGCCAGCAGTCGGGGGGGGTTCGAGGACGTGGGCATGGCTGTATTAGAGTATGCACTCTCCATCAAGCCCGGTGATACCTTGCTCCCCTACGCACTCGCTGTCCTTCTCTCGAGCTTCCTGCTCTTTCTTGTTCAACCCATTATTGCCAAGCAAATCGTGCCCTGGTTCGGCGGCTCGGCCTCGGTCTGGTCGGCCTGCCTGAGCTTTTTCCAGCTCGTTTTGCTGGCGGGATACGCCTACTCCGATGTGGTTCAAAAGATCACCGCCCGCAGGCAGTCGATGCTTCATGCCGCGCTGTTGGTCATTAGCCTGATTAGCCTTCCCATTCTGGCTAGCGCCGACTGGAAGCCCTCGGGCGATGAGGTGCCCCTGCTGCGAATACTTGGCCTTCTGGCCCTGACCGTGGGCCTGCCCTACTTTATGCTCTCGACCACCGGGCCATTGATCCAGTCATGGTTCGCGCGAGAGCAACTCAGCCCCGAACGGGCCCAGCGTGCCTACCGTCTATTCGCACTCTCAAACTTTGGATCCCTGCTTGGCTTGGTGGCCTACCCCTTTGTAATCGAGCCTTTTGTAGGAATTGAGGAGCAGGCCTGGATTTGGAGCGGCCTCTATGTCGCATTCGTGGCCGTAGTGATCTGGGTGGGTCTGCGGGCAGTGGGTCGGGCATCGAGCATCGCCCAGACCCTGCCGAGCGCGGCAACGTCTCAATCCAGCTCGGCGACGCCCGCTCACGCGCCGGCTCCTGAGCCCCCCTCCAAGGTGAACGAGAACGCAGTAAACAATCCACCACCGGGTTGGCCCGACTATGCCCTCTGGTTCAGCCTGGCAGGCACTGCCACCCTGCTGCTGCTCGCCATATCGAGTCACATCACTCAGAACATCGCATCCATCCCCTTCCTCTGGGTCATGCCACTCTCGCTCTATCTGTTGACCTTTGTTCTTGCATTCGAGGGCCGCGGCGGGCGGGGCTGGTACGACCGATCCACCTACCTGCTTCCGAGCATGCTTATTGCCGCCTTCATGGGTTGGGGGCTGGTGGCCGAGGACGGCTTGATGGGGGTGACCGAGGCAGATCCTCTCTACCTCGTGGGGCTCTTCTTGGTGAGTTTCTTCTGTCATGGTGAACTCGCAGCGGCCAAGCCGGCGGCGCGTTATCTCACCCGCTTCTATTTCATGTTGGCGCTGGGGGGCGCTGCGGGCGGACTCACCGTTTCGCTTCTTGCCCCAGTCGTCGCGCCCTTCTACTGGGAACTGCCTTTTGGTCTGATGCTGGTGGGCGGGCTGGCCGCCTGGGTGATCATGCGGGAGCCCCGGCCGAGTCTTTTGGCCCCCATACGATCTCTCTTTTTGGCAAGCGCGGGTGCCAGCGTGGGCATCGTGGCCTATTACGCCTACGAGCAATACCAAACCGCTTTCTACAACAACATCGTGGCGAGCCGCAATTTCTATGGCACCCTTCGTGTCAATGAGTCGCACTACCGTGGACTCGATGCACCCGTGAAGCGATTGGTGCACGGCGTGATCTTGCACGGCCTTCAGAGTACCGATCCAAAACTGCAGGGCAAGCCCACCACGTATTACAGCACCGCATCGGGCACCGGACTCGCGATTCAGTACCTCCAGCGCACAAAGCCCAGAGAGGCCATTCGAGTGGGCGTGGTTGGGCTTGGAGTTGGCACACTGGCGACCTACGGAAGACCAGGCGACCACTACCGCTTCTACGAAATCAATGACGAGGTCATCCGCCTTGCACAGACGGAATTCACCTATCTCGAGCAATCAGCAGCCGAGATCAGCTTCTCCCTTGGCGATGCCCGACTGCAACTCGAACGTGAGGCGCCCCAACAGTTCGATTTACTCGTCATTGATGCCTTCTCAAGCGACTCCATACCGGTTCACCTGATCACAGCCGAGGCCTTTGAGGTCTACAGAAAGCACCTCAAGCCGGAGGGTGCGGTGGCCTTTCATGTCACCAACCGCTTCCTACGCCTCTCACCTGTCGTTCAACAGATTGCCCACAACGCGGGTTACATGACCAAACTGCTCTCACACGAACCCGATGACGAGGGGACCAATGCCTTGCTGGCCTCTTCCGATTACGTGCTGGTGACGCGCAACAAGGCCATGCTAGAGGACCAGGCCATGATTGCGGCCGAAACGCAGATTCCTGTCATTCCAGGGCTGCGTCTCTGGACCGATGACTTCAATAACCTGCTGCAAGTGCTGAAGTAGTCCTTGCAAACCAGGCCCCTGAGTTCAGAGGCCCGACCCGCTGTCTTCTCAGCGCCGCTGCTCCAGGACGCGCCGCTGCTCTAGGCCTTGGGCAGCGCTGGTGCCTTGGTGGCAAAGGCCTCGTCTTGCGGCGTCACCTGCACCGCGCCTTTGGCGGCAATCTCTTGAACCGCTCTCACCAGGAGTCGAATCCCCAGCGGGCTCAGGGCACGGCGCCAGAGGCTGCCTGCGTCTTCGCCTGGCAGCACAAAGCACCAGTCTTGGGCAACCACACCACCGGCGTCCCAGACTTCATTGAGCTGATAGACCGTGCCGCCCGCAATTGCATCGCCCTCTTTCACCGTCCATTCCACGGCTGCGCGCCCGCGGTGCCGGGGCAGCAGGCTGGGGTGGTAGCCAATGCCCCCGAGGCGCGCCTTCGCCAGAGCCTCCGGGGTAATCAATGCGTGGCTGTAGGCCGTTACGACGAGGTCCACCGGCGAGGGAATCTCATCGCCGGCAACGGCCTTCGGACTGGCCTGAACGACCACAGACAGGCCCTTCTCTTTGGCCAGCAGTGCAAGCCGATCTTCGGAATCGGCCACCACAACAACGGCAACCTCGATGTTTCGGCTCTCAAGGAGCTGGGTGAGGACCTCGGCACCGAAATGTTTGGAGCCTACAAGCGCGATTTTCATGGTTCCTGCCTCCTTGAATGCATTATGTTGCGGTGCATCATAAATAGTTTTAGAATCTCCGCAGTTTATCAATCCAGGGAGAAGGGTCGTCACATGGACATCAAGGGTAGCGTTGCCCTCATTACAGGGGCCGGCAACGGCATCGGCCAGGCTGTGGCCAAACATTTATCCGCAAAGGGCGCCAAGCTCGCCTTGGTCGACCGCGTTGAGGCCGAGGCGCAACGCGTGGCCGAGGAAATCAAAGCATCGGGCGGCCAGGCCATTGCCATCGGCGCCGATGTCACCAGCGAAGAGGACACCGCCCGATTCATCGCCGAAACACTCAAAGCGTACAACCAGCTCAATATGGCAATTGCGTGCGCTGGCGTGATCCGCGACGGCCTGATGCTGAGCCCCGACAAGGCCACCGGCAAGATCGGCAAGAAGCTTGGCCTCGACAAGTGGCAGCAAGTCATCGACGTGAACCTCACCGGCACCTTCCTGACCCTTCGCGATGCAGCAGAGGCCATGGCCAACGGCGGGTGGAAGGGACTTCTGGTCACCATTTCATCCGTCAACAAGGTGGGCCAGGTCGGTCAGCTCAACTACTCCTCCACGAAGGTGGCCTGTGCATTGATGCCCAAGATCATGGTGGGTGAGTTCCATATGCGTGGGATCAAGAATATTCGCGCCGTTGGTATTGCCCCGGGATACACAGCAACGCCCATGCTCACCGGCATGAACCAAGACGCGTTGGCCGGCATTCTCAAAGACGTGCACCTTGGACGTCTGGTGGAGCCCACCGAGATCGCATCGCTCATCGAGCACTGCGCAACCAACGAGGCCATCAACGCCACCACGCTCGAGATCACCGGTGGCCTCTGCTATCCGGGTGCCATCGCAAAGTAGGCCAGGCAGGCCAGACCAAACGTCAACTCAAACGGCTGAGCCCCTCCCATGGGGTCGAGCCGTTTTTTTTCGGACGCACCCGAGGTTTATGCAGGCTTGACCCGCGGCGCGGCGCTTGTGGTTCTGTTCACCAGGTAGACGCCCAACAAGATTGCCACTCCGCCCACCGCATGGAAATCCTGTGGTTGTTCATCCAACAGGGCCCAGCCCGCCAACGCTGCGTAGAGCGGACCGAGGTAGAGCACCACCGAGGTTCGGGCGGCTCCGATCTGCTGCTGCATGTAGATGTAACAAAAATAGGCACCCACACCCGGAAAAATCCCCACCAACAATACGTACCAGAGTCCGGTAGGAGTGAGGCTCCAACTCTCCAACACGACGGCCTCCAGCAAGGTGAAGGGAACCAGTACGACAATGCCTCCCGCGGTGATCAGTGCGAGGCGAGCCAGGTTGGAGAAACGAGACTCAATGGCCTTCAAGCGCAATGAATAGCAGGTCCAAGAGCCCACGCAGACCAGTATCCAGAGGTCGCCGGGCGAGAACTCTTGTTTCCCGAGTGCTGTGAGGTCACCCTTGAGCACCACCCAGAGCATGCCAATGAGTGCCATCGCGACCCCACCCGACTGGACCCAGCCGAACGGCTCCTTCAGTAGGCGTGCAGAGATGAGACTGATCAAGACCGGTGAAATCGCATAGAGCAAGGCAATGTTGACCGAGCTGGTGGTCTGCCCGCCAATATAGCCAAAGGCCCCACAAATCCACATCCCCAACCCTCCCAAGAGCAGGAACTCCCGCTTCTCATCCCTTCCAAGTGGCAGCCCTCTTCGAATCTCAGCCCAACAAAAAGGAAGAAGAATTGAAAGCGCCACACTCAAACGAAGCAAGGCAAGCATATGGGCCTCGATATGGCCCACATAGAGCCGTGCAATCAGGTAGTTCACCGTCCAGAAACCCGGCACTACAAAAATAAGTGCCAGGGCGATTCGTAATCGCCAGGCGTCGGTCATCTTTGGAACCATTGCTTCGCTTGTATCCTCTTCACGAGACTGGGTGGCTTCGGTGGCGTCTTACTTGGGCAGGCTGACCTTGTGCATTCGCTCTTGAATCACCAGGGCCTTCTCTTGTATCCACTCTGACTCCCGATTGCGATCATACCGACGCGGCGCTGGAAGAATGGAGGCCAGCCAGGCCGCCTGTGCATCATCGAGCTCGGCGGCCGTCACGCCATAGTAGTGCCTTGCCGCGGCCTCTATTCCAAAGACGCCAATGCCCCACTCGGCCACATTCAGATAGATCTCCAGAATGCGGCGCTTGTCGACCAATAACTCCAGCATGGAGGCCAAGACAAACTCTTGTGCCTTGCGAATGTAACTTCGCTCCGAGGAGAGATAGAGGTTCTTGGCCAACTGCATCGTTATGGTGGAGCCCCCGCGCTTTACAGTGCCCTTGCGGAGGTTCTCGCGCGCGGCCTTCTCAATGGCCTCCCAGTCGACGCCATCGTGATAGGCGAAGGTGGAGTCTTCCGCAGCAATCACTGCCCGTTTGGCCGAAACAGAAATACGAGGATAGGAGACCCATTGATGGCGAAGCTTTGCCTCGGTCTTTTTCCCTTTGGAGAGTCGCTCGCGCTCTGCATCCATGAATGCAGTCGTCTCTGGATTGTAGAAGTTAAGCGTGGCAATCGAGAGAGCGTAGTAGCCCTGTAGAAGGGCCAAGGCGGCAAAACCAATAATCACTGGCCAGCGCAGCAATGACCAGACTCGACCGAAAAGGCTCGTGCGACTCATGCCACCTCGCCACGAAGCTGTCGGACAATCTGCTGCGCCATTCCCATCGAAATGCCATCGACTGTCGCGAGCTCCTGGGCCGATGCCGCACGCAGCCCTTGTAAGCCACCGAAGCGTGCGAGCAGCCGTTGGCGCCGCCTTGGCCCAATGCCCTCAATCTCATCGAGCACAGAACCTTGGCGGGCCTTGGCACGCTTGGCCCGCATGCCAGTGATTGCAAAGCGATGGGCCTCGTCACGAATCTGCGCAATCAAAAGCAGCGCACCATGATCTCGGCCCAGGCTCATTACGCGGCCATCGACAAACAGCAAGCGCTCGAGACCCACCTTGCGCCCCTCCCCTTTCACAACTCCCACCAGAATACTGGTGTCGTGCCCGGACTCCTGAAAGACCTCTGCAGCGACTCCCAACTGGCCCTGCCCGCCATCGATGAGAACCAAATCGGGGAGCGTTGCATCGGCCCCGTAGCGTCGTTCCAAGGCCTGGCGCATTGCCGCGTAGTCGTCTCCCGGCGTAATGCCAGAGATGTTGAAGCGCCGATACTCAGCAGGCTGCATGGCATGGTGGTGATAGACCACGCAAGAGGCCTGGGTGGCCTCACCCGAGGTGTGGCTGATGTCAAAGCACTCGATTCGAAGTGCATCGAGACCATGGACGGACTCAATGCCCAGCGCGTCGGAGAGCAGGCGCGTGCGCTCCTCCGCACTGCCCTGCTCCTGGGCCCGGCGCACCAGGGCGAGTCGGGCGTTGTCTTCCGCCATGCGCAGCCATTCCCTGCGCTTGCCAACCGGCGAGTGAAGCACCCTCACCGGGTTGGCTTCACGCAGGGGCTCCAACCACTCGGCCAGCCCATCCACCACCGACTCTCGATTCACCACCAAAGTCGAGACTGGGATGTCCTGTCCGTAATGCTGCCCAACGAATGACAAGAGCGCTTCATCGAGCACCTGTGTATCGGTCTGAACCAGGGCCGACGGCGGCATGACAGGGAAGTACGCCCGGTCGCCAAGATGCCGCCCCCCTCGAACCATGGCCATGTTCACCACCAATCGATGGCCATCGCTTGCCACAGCAAGAACATCACAATCCTGTGAGTCATCGGTCTCCATTACGTGCTGCTGCAAGACCCGAGACAAGGCGCCAATCTGGTCTCGATAGACAGCGGCCTGCTCAAAGTCGAGCCGATCGGAGGCGGCCTGCATCTCCTGCTGCAACTCCTCCATGAGCGCATCGTGCCCCCCTCGCAAGAAACCAAGAGCGCGATTGGTATCACGCTTGTAATCTTCCTCGGCGATGGCCCCCACGCAGGGCGCAGAGCATCGATGAATCTGATGCAGCAGACAAGCCCGAGAGCGGTTGTTCATCACCGCATCCGTGCAGCTTCTCAACTGAAACACCTTTTGCAGAATCTGCAGACTCTCTTTGACGGCCCAACTGCTTGGGAAAGGCCCAAAATAATCGGCCTGTCCATCGACCGCCCCCCGATAAAAGCCAATTCTTGGGAAGCGGTGCCGACTGATGCGCACAAAGGGATAAGACTTGTCATCGCGAAAGAGAATGTTGTACTTCGGTGACTGCGTCTTGATGAGATTGTTCTCGAGCAGCAACGCCTCCGCTTCCGAGCGAACCACGGTGATCTCGGCCCGTTCAATCTGCTGGACCATCCGAGCGATTCGAGGAGAGTGATCCGACTTCCGAAAATAAGAACTCACCCGATTCTTCAGATGCCGGGCCTTGCCAACATAGAGCAGATCGCCCGCACCCGAAAAAAAGCGGTACACACCGGGTTGCCCGGGAAGGCTTGCAATGAATGCCCCCAGGGTCTCCTCGTTGATTATTGAGCCGGTCTCAGACATTCCACTGCTCGATCCATGGCCTGAGCAAACATCTCAGTTGTGAGCCGGCCGGTGTTGATGTTGTAGCGACTGGGATGATAGCTGTCGACCAAAAAGAGTGCGGGCAACCGATGAACAAACCCATGAGAAAAACCAAAATCGCTCGCTCGCAGGCCCCACTCCTTCAAGGGAAGAGACG
>DAIPXU010000023.1:0-12992 GCA_036783055.1 Burkholderiaceae bacterium
AACCGCTGACCTCTTGCATGCCATGCAAGCGCTCTCCCAGCTGAGCTATAGCCCCTTGGCCGGCAAAACGGGCAGTCTAGTCGATAGAAGCCCCTTTGTCCAACCGCCGAAAGCGCTTGGGGCCTCATGCTAGGATCAACCGCATCATGAGCGCTCAAAAAATCGATGGCACCGCTCTCGCTGCAAGGATCCGCAGCGAGATTTCCACCCGTGCGTCCCGCTTCTCTGATCGCATGGGCCGTCCACCCGGGTTGACCGTCGTTGTGGTGGGCAACAACCCCGCCTCGGCCGTCTACGTGCGCAATAAGGTCAAGGCATGCGAGGCCGCTGGCTTTCATTCCGAGCTCATCGCCCTTCCCCAAGAATGCAGTGAGGCAGAGCTTCTCTCGGTCGTTGACCGCCTCAACGCCGACCCGGCCATCGACGGAATACTGGTTCAACTTCCTTTGCCGGATCAGATCGACGATCAGCGAGTCATCGAAGCCATTTCTGCTGAGAAGGATGTCGATGGATTTCATATCGCAAATGCAGGGGCCCTAATGACCGGCGCACCGATCTTTCGCCCCTGCACGCCCTATGGGGTCATGAAGATGCTCGAGCACATGGATGCCATCCTTCGTGGCGCAGAGGCAGTGGTGGTGGGCGCAAGCAACATCGTCGGAAAGCCCATGGCCATGCTCCTTCTTCAGGCCGGCGCCACCGTCACGCTCTGCAACAGCAAGACCCGAGACCTAGGCGCCCACACCCGACGCGCCGACATTCTTGTGGCTGCGGTCGGACGCCCACACATGATCACGGCCGACATGGTCAAACCGGGTGCCATCGTCATTGATGTTGGAATTAACCGACTCGCCGATGGTCGACTGGTGGGAGACGTAGACACCGATGCAGTGGCCCAGGTGGCCGCGGCCATCAGCCCAGTCCCCGGCGGGGTTGGGCCGATGACCATCGCAATGCTACTGGTCAACACAATGGAATCTGCAGAGAGGAAACTCAAATGAACGAACTTCTTGCACGCGAAGGGTTGCCCCGCTATGACCTGCTCAAGGCCGAGGCACTGGGCCCTGAGATTGACCGACTCATTGAACAGACCAAGGACGCCCTCGAGCAGGTGGTCCGGCCGGAGGCGCCTGCCAGTTGGGCCGCCGTCATGGAACCCCTGGGCAATGCCACCGAGCGCCTCAGCCGAGCATGGTCGGCCGTTCACCATATGGGTGGAGTGATGGACAGCCCCGAGTGGCGCGAGCTGACCAACAGTCGTTTGGAATCCGTCACCGCGCTCTGGTCGCTAATCTCTCAGGACGAGCGGCTCTACGCGAAGGTCAAGCGACTCGAGTCAGCGGCCGACGTTCGCGGGAATCCTGCGCGCGAGCAGGCCATCGCACACAGCCTGAGAGACTTTCGTCTTGGGGGCGCCGAATTGCCTGCAGACCAGCAAAAACAATTTGCAGAGTGGTCGGCCGCGCTTGCACAACTCTCTCAGCGTTTCTCAGAGAACCTTCTCGATAGCACCAATGCGAGCATCGTTCTTGTCTCCAATGAGCCGGAGCTCGACGGACTGCCCCAACATGCCATCGCAGCCGCAAAAGCCCAGGCAGAATCCCGCTCACTCACCGGATGGGTATTCACTCTTCAGCAACCAAGCCTGCTTCCTGTTTTGCAGTTCGCCAGGAATCGTTCGCTTCGCGAGGCGATCTACCGAAAGAATGCGTCCCGTGCCTCGGAGATCGCTGAAGAGGGCCCCTCTCACGACAACACCGCGGTGATGGGTGAGATCCTTCAACTGCGCCAGCAGCAGGCCCGCCTATTGGGCTTCTCATCCGCGGCCGAGCGTTCACTGGCCTCCAAGATGGCCGACACACCAGAGGCCGTGGCCGCATTCCTCCGGGATCTGGCTGCCAAAGCGCGCAAGAGTGCAGAGCGCGACTTAGCAGACCTCCAGATCTTTGCCAAGACCGAGCTCGGCATCGACTCACTCGAGGCCTGGGACATTGCTTTTGCGAGCGAGCAACTCAGACAGCGCCGCTACCACTTCTCCGAGGACGAGGTCCGAGAGTACTTCCCACTTCCGAATGTTCTCAAGGGACTATTCGGTGTCGTCCGACGCCTCTTCGGTGTCGATATCCGATCCATGCCGCTCCAATCTCCCAGCCCCGCCTGGCACCCTGACGTGCAGGCCTTCGCTGTTGTCTCAAAAGAGAAGACCATCGGTCACCTCTACCTTGATCTCTACGCGCGTTCGACCAAACGCGGTGGCGCCTGGATGGACGACAGCCGAGGGCGCCGCCGTATCGGAGGCAGCATTCAGACTCCGGTGGCCCTGCTCACCTGCAACTTCGCACCACCAGTCGATGGCCCCACCACCCTCACTCATGACGATGTCATCACGCTCTTCCATGAATTTGGACACGGGCTTCATCACTTATTGACCCGCGTTGATGAGTTGGAGGTCTCTGGAATCAATGGCGTGGAGTGGGATGCCGTTGAACTGCCCAGCCAATTCATGGAGAACTTCTGCTGGGAGTGGGAGACCCTCACCGGCATGACGTCGCACATCAAGACCGGGCAGCCGCTGCCCCGCCCTCTCTTCGACAAGATGACGGCTGCCAAGAATTTCCAAAGCGGCCTGTTTACGCTGCGGCAGATCGAGTTCGCCCTCTTCGACATTCGTATCCACCACGAGATCAATGCGCTTGACCAAGGGGCCGAGTCGATCGGGAGACGCATCTCAGAGGTACTCGAGGAGGTTCGCCGTGAGATTGCCGTCATTCGACCTCCCAGCTTCAATCGCTTTGCGCAGAGCTTCGGGCATATTTTTGCGGGTGGTTACGCAGCCGGCTATTACAGCTATAAGTGGGCCGAGGTCCTCTCGGCCGACGCCTACGCAGCCTTTGAGGAGGCGGGTTCAGGCGGCTATTCAGAGGTGGGAGGCCGCTTTCTCGATGAGATCCTCTCGCGCGGAGGCTCCCGGCCTGCCATCGAGAATTTCATCGCATTCCGTGGCCGCGCTCCCTCGATCGAACCCCTGCTTCGACACAGCGGACTCCTCGAGGCCGCATGACCCACCGAGCAGTCGTTCTGCTCAGTGGGGGGCTGGATTCTTCCACCTGTCTGGCGTGGGGTATCCGAGAGGGCATGGAGTGCCACGCCCTCTCGTTCAACTACGGCCAGCGCCAACTGCAAGAACTAAAAGCGGCCAGAGCGATTGCAACAGCGCTTGGCGCGAGTAGCCATCGGGTTCTGGATATTGACTTGCGCGCCATTGGCGGCTCGGCCCTGACCGATGACATTGCCGTTCCCAAACACCGCACCATCGGTGAGATTGGACAGGGTATCCCGATCACCTACGTGCCCGCCCGAAACACAATTTTTCTCAGCCACGCGCTCGCCCTGGCCGAGGTGATCGGGGCGGACCGCCTGGTCATCGGTGTGAATGCGCTCGATTACAGCGGTTACCCCGACTGCCGTCCGGAGTTCATCGCTGCCTTTGAGTCCATGGCCAATCTCGGTTCTCGTTTCGTCCAGACACCCGAGGCAAGTCTTCAGATACTCACGCCCCTCATTGCCATGACCAAGGCAGAAATCGTCCGTCTTGCCCGTTCCCTGGATGTCCCCATCGAACTGACTTTCAGCTGTTACGATCCATCCGAATCTGGCGATGCCTGCGGCCAATGCGATGCCTGTGTTCTGCGTGCGAAAGGACTCGAAGAGGCATGAGCAAGCCCCTGGGCCTTGCGAGTTGGAACGTCAACTCGTTGCGTGTTCGGCTCCCGCATCTGCTCGAGTGGTTGTCCTTGACGGCACCGGATCTCGTTGGCCTACAAGAAACAAAAGTCACCGACGACCTTTTCCCCACCCAGGCCATCCGTGATGCTGGCTACGAGCCCTATTTCACAGGACAGCCCACTTACAACGGGGTCGCCATTCTCGCGCGACGTGAACGTTTCGAATCCATTGCAGACCCCAGCCATGGCGATCCTTGCTTCCCCGATGACCAAAAGCGTTTTCTCGCCGTCACCGCACACCCCGTCGGCGGAGAGGCGCTGCGGTTCATCTGTGTCTACGTGCCCAATGGATCCGAGGTGGGCTCGGAGAAGTTCGAATACAAACTCAGGTGGCTCAAGGCGCTCGAGTCCCGTTTGCGAGAGGAGCTCCAGCGGCACCCACGCCTCGCCTTGGTGGGCGACTTCAACATTGCCCCAACCGATGCAGATGTCTACGACCCCGCGGCCTGGCACGAGAAGATCCTCTGCTCAAGCCAGGAGCGATCGGCGTTTAACCGACTGATTGCACTTGGACTCGTGGATGCCCTGCGGACGGCCCAGCCCCAGACGGAACAACTCTTTACGTGGTGGGATTACAGGGCCGCAGGATTTCGACGCAACCACGGCCTTCGGATTGACCACCTCCTTGTTACCCCGCGTCTTGCAGCCACCCTCGATTCGGCTGAGGTTGATAAGGCCCCGAGGGCCCTTGAGAAGCCCTCGGACCACGCACCGGTGATTGCCAGGGTCTGAATGGGCACAGTCGCATTCCCCTGGACGGCCCTTCTCATCGGGCTTTGGTCCTCGGGCCACTGCGTCGCGATGTGCGGCGGGCTCGCCATGGCCGCGGGCCATCAGAGTCGCCTCAGTCTTCAGACACCGGTTCGCCAGGGTATCGAATTGCTTTCTTGGCAATTCGGACGAGTAATGAGTTACGGCCTGATGGGCCTCGTCGCTGGTGGCTTCGGCGCTTATTTTCTTCAGGGCCTTGGCGTTGATCTGCTTCGCCGACTGGGCATGGTTATTGCGAACCTTCTTCTCATCGGCCTTGGATTGCATCTCACGCGCTGGTCGAGCTGGATCCTATTGCTCGAGGCCCTGGGTCAACCAATCTGGCGTTGGATTGCCCCACTCGCACAGCGCACCCTCACACCACAGGCCGAGGGCCTGATTCACCCTCCACGCCCGCTGATTTCAAAATGCTCAGCCGCATTGAGGGCCGGCGCACTATGGGGTTGGCTGCCCTGCGGATTGGTCTACAGCATGCTCATCACTGCATCGGTGACTGGCAGCCCCGGCTCGGGTGGTCTCTGGATGCTGGCCTTTGGGCTCGGCACCATCCCCGCACTCTGGGTTGTTTCCAACGCCTCGGGGCGACTCCTTCGCTCGATGCAATCCGATCGCGTTCGGGTCGGGATTGGAATCGCAATCATGGGCTTCGGAATCTGGGGTCTACTGCGTGCCTTCGAGTTGATCGAGGTCAAGTGGCTCGACGCCTTCTGCATCATTCTGTGAACCGTGATGCTTCGCTGCTTTCACTGTAACGAGCCCGTTCCCGAGGCTGGTCCGCGCCTCTCGAGCCGGATCAGTGGCGCCGACCAGCCCATGTGTTGTATGGGATGCCAGGCGGTGGCCAATGCAATCGTCGGGGCGGGTGCCGAGGCCTACTACCGGCAGCGCAGCGTCCCCGCCCTTGAGCCATCACGTCTCGAGCGCCTCTCAGATTGGGCTCAACTCCTCGAGGATCCTGCGTTCGCGCTGCGACAGGTCAGTCCTTCCAGCCCCAACGATGTCTCCTGTTCGGGGTCATTGCAGACCACACTGGCCATCGAGGGGCTTCGCTGTGGCGCCTGCGCATGGCTGATCGAGCGAATACTTGCCGAGACACATGGTGTTCAGGCGGCCAAGGCCAACGCGACTACCGCGCGCCTCTTCGTCAGGTGGGACGCCGGCAAGACCCAGTTGGGCGCAATCGGGCAACGGCTGCTGCAATTCGGTTACGCCGCCTTGCCCGTTGGGTCGACCGCTCTGGAGTCCGCGCGCCTGGCCGCAGAGAGAGATGCAACACGTCGGCTTTTTGTCGCGGGCTTTGTTGCAGCCCAAGTCATGATGCTCGCCATGCCGGAGTACGTTGCAAAGGGCGAAATCGATGGAGAGACGCTGGGCTTGCTGCGATGGACTTCCATGCTGCTGACCCTTCCGGCACTCCTCTACAGCGGAAAACCATTCTGGGAGTCGGCTTGGCGGGCCCTTCGGCAACGACGGCTCAATATGGATGTGCCCATTGCCCTGGGACTCTGGTTGGCATTCCTTGGCAGCCTTGCGAACCTCTTGCTCGGCAGTCCGCATGTCTATTTCGAATCGGTGACCATGTTCATGGCCTTTGTGTTGGGGGCCAGACACATCGAATCGCGAATTCGAGATCGAACCCTTCGGCGCCGAGAGGAGATCGCTCGAGAGCCGCCAACCCTTGCGCATCGGCTCAATCCGGATACGACGGTCGCCCCTTGGCAACTCAGGCGAGGAGACACCATCCTCGTGCGCTCTGGTGAGCGATTCCCCGCGGATGCAGCGCTCGGTGAGACAGGCACCGATCTCGACTTGGCCATGCTCACCGGCGAGCAAGTGCCGCAGTGGTTCGCCCCTGGACAGGTCTGCCCCGAGGGCGCCGTCAACTTAGGGGTCGATGTTCGGGCGCGGGTGAGCTCCGATCCCGGTGAGGGAACACTCGCCAAGCTCTCCCAACTGGCCGAAGAGGCAGCAGCACAACGCCCGGAGTGGACACTGTGGGCCGATCGAGTTGCAGCCAAGTTCACCCTGATGGTGCTACTTGTGGCTGCGGCCTCCACGATCTGGGGCCTCGCCCATGAGGAGCCCATCGAGGTCTGGCTGCCACGTTTGGTCGCTATCCTGGTCGTCTCATGTCCCTGCGCATTGTCTCTGGCCGGCCCTGCGGCCTACTCAGCGACACTCGCGCGTCTTCTGGAACATGGAATCGCCATATCAAGGCCCGATGCCCTGCAGACCTGCTGGCGGCTTCGGCAATTGGTCTTTGACAAGACAGGGACACTGACCGACCCGACCAAAGCCTCTGTGCGCTCTGTCTGGGTCCAACAAGACCAGCCGCCCATGGTGCCGAACCTCTGGTCCATGCTGATTGCGCTCACCAAAGCCAACCGGCACCCGATTGCGCAGACACTCTTGCACGAGGCCATGCAACACGCCAATGCGGGCGATGAAGACCACCGCCCGAGAGCGCAGTTCGCCGGCCAGGGAGTCGAGTTGCAGGACAAATCGGGGAGAACCTGGCGACTCGGTTCGCTGCCATTCTGTGGTGTTGATCCATCGAGTGTTCCGATGGGTCTCTCGCATCCATCTGTGGCCATGTCCTGCGACTCGAAGCCTGTGGGGTTTTTTTGGGTCGAGGACCTGCTTCGGGAAGACGCGCAATCCACATTGCTCGCGCTTCGGTCACTCGGCGTTCGCGTCTTCATTCTCAGCGGAGACAAAAACGAGCGGGTCCATCGAATTGGAGAACAATTGGGCCTTCCACACCCGGACACCCGCGGAGAACTCAGCCCCCAGGGCAAGCTCGAGGCCATCGATGCCATTCAGAGAAATGGCCCAGTGGGCATGGTCGGAGACGGTCTGAACGATGCGCCGGTCATGGCCCAAGCAGATGTCTCTTTCGCAATGGCCAATAGCGCACCACTTGCACAGCAGCGCGCTTCCATCTACCTGCTCTCTCATGGACTTGGTGGCGTCTTGACGACGATCTCGACAGCCCACCGAACACGACGCATCCTTCGACAGAATATTGCCTGGGCAATTGGCTACAACGTCTTGGCGATGCCCATGGCCGCGGCCGGATTCATTCCCCCGGTCTGGGCGGCATTGGGTATGGCCCTCTCATCGCTGCTTGTCATGGGCAACGCTGCTAGGCTTCTGCGATGAGTGTACTTACGCTACTCATCGGCATCAGCCTCGTGGTCATCGCCCTGGTGATCTGGCTCTTTTTTAGAATGTCCCAGACGGGGCAGTTCGAGGACATGGAGACACCGGCCCAACGCATCCTCCTAGACGACGATCGGGGTCAGGCACCACCGCCTGCGGCAACAGATTCCGCCTCCTCAGCCGATCGACAGGCCCCGACCCGCTCAACCAACCGACCACATTAGTCGGGTTTTCCCTAGCCAAAGGAAAAACTGCGGTATATATGCGTATTGACGCATATATAAGACCCAGCGGGAGAGATTACATGGCAGCAGTCCTCGACTCATTCGGGAGCCCGGTCGGCACGGGGCATTCAGGCCAGGCCGACACCTATAACTACGACGTGGTTCGATTCCTGGCGTATGCCACGGTCTTCTGGGGAATCATCGGCATGGCGGTTGGCGTGTGGATCGCCGCTCAACTCGCCTTCCCCACCCTCGCCGAAGGGATCTCTTGGCTCTCTTACGGGCGCCTGCGACCATTGCACACCAACGCGGTTATCTTTGCCTTCGGTGGCAACGCCCTGCTGGCCACTTCCTTCTACGTGGTCCAGCGAACCTGCCACACCCGTCTATTCGGCGGCTGGCTGTCGACTTTTGTGGCCCTCGGTTATCAGGCAGTCATTGTTCTTGCCGCCATCACCCTACCCCTCGGGCTCACCAGCACCCACGAATACGCCGAATTGATATGGCCCATTGACCTCTTGCTGACCGTGGTCTGGGTGGCCTATGCGGTGGTCTTCTTTGGAACCCTCATGACGCGTCGCATTGAGCACATCTATGTGGCGAACTGGTTCTACGGGGCATTCATTCTGACGGTGGCCCTGCTTCATGTGGTCCGAAGTGCTGCGATTCCCTACAGTCTCACAGAGGCCGTGCCCGTCTTTGCCGGCGTGCAAGATGCAATGGTCCAGTGGTGGTACGGCCACAATGCGGTTGGCTTTTTCCTCACCGCAGGCTTTTTAGGAATGATGTATTACTTCATTCCCAAGCAGGCGGAGCGCCCCGTCTATTCATACCGCCTGTCCATCGTTCACTTCTGGGCGCTGATCTTCACCTACATGTGGGCGGGGCCGCACCACCTCCACTACACAGCCCTTCCCGATTGGACGCAGTCGCTCGGAATGATTTTCTCCCTGATTCTGCTCGCACCCTCTTGGGGTGGCATGATCAACGGCATCATGACCATGTCGGGCGCGTGGCACAAACTGCGCAACGACCCAATCCTGAAGTTCCTGATTGTCTCGGTCTCCTTCTACGGGATGTCGACCTTTGAGGGCCCAATGATGGCGATCAAGACCGTCAACGCACTCTCCCATTACACCGATTGGACCATTGGTCATGTCCACTCCGGCGCCCTGGGTTGGGTTGGATTCATCTCAATCGGTGCGCTCTACTACCTCATCCCGCGTCTTGTCGGGCGAACCAGTATGTACAGCACCAAGGCGGTGGAACTCCACTTCTGGATTGCCACGATCGGTATCGTGCTCTACATCGCAGCAATGTGGATATCCGGTGTGATGCAGGGCCTGATGTGGCGAGCCCTCAATGCAGATGGCTCCCTAACCTACACATTCGTTGAGAGCGTCAAGGCAAGTTTCCCCTACTACGTCATTCGTCTTGGTGGCGGACTGCTCTACATCAGCGGCATGTTCATCATGGCGTGGAACGTGTTCATGACCGCCCGCAACCCGCAGCCCCTCAACGCAACCATCCCCGCGGTGGCGCACGCCTGAGGCATCGATATTCAGAGGATCACATCATGACTTTCAAGCACGACACCATTGAGAAGCGACCCACCCTGTTAATCGTTCTGGTTTTGCTGGTGGTCGCAGTGGGCGGCCTGGTTGAGATTGCGCCGCTTTTTTTCCTAAAGTCGACGACCGAGCCAGTCCAGGGTCTCAAACCCTACACCGCACTGCAGTTGGCTGGCCGAGAGATCTTCGCTCGCGAGGGCTGCGTGGGCTGCCACTCCCAAATGATTCGACCCTTTCGGGCGGAGACCGAACGCTATGGTCACTACTCCGTTGCCGGTGAATCGGTCTGGGACCGTCCCTTCCTGTGGGGCTCGAAGCGGACTGGTCCCGACCTCGCCCGGGTTGGGGGTCGCTACTCCGATGAATGGCACCGTGTCCATTTAATCAACCCCCGCGATGTGGTCCCCGAGTCGAACATGCCCTCCTACCCCTGGCTTGCCGATGCCCCAGTGAAAAGCCCGAACCTCCAAGGCCATATGAGGGCACTGCGAACACTTGGTGTTCCCTACTCCGACGAGGAGATTGCGAAGGCACCCGAGGAGATTCAAGGCAAGACCGAGATGGAGGCCATCATTGCCTACCTGCAATCGCTTGGCCTTGCATTGAAAGACAAAAGGTCCTAGAGGTCGCCTGGCAATGTCTGAACTCCACACCGTGCTGACAGTGCTGTTTTTCGTGATCTTTGTCGGAATCATCGCCGTGACATACAGCAAGGGCCAGCGAGGCGCCATGGAGAAGGCCTCGCGCATTCCGCTCGAGGACGATGAACCCACCGAGCAACAAAACAAACATTCAAAAGATAGAGACTGATATGGCCGACTTCACCAGCAGCTTCTGGAACTACTTCGTCATCATCCTTACTGCAATCAGCATCCTTGCCTGCGGTGTTTTTCTCTACCTACTCTCTCGCAAGAAGGTCAAGGCTGGGGAGTCTGTAGACACCACCGGCCACGTCTGGGACGAGGACCTTCAGGAGTTCGACAACCCCCTGCCCCGCTGGTGGATGATTCTCTTCTACCTCACCATTGTCTTCTCTATTCTGTATCTGGTGCTCTATCCTGGATTGGGAAATGTTCAAGGAAGCCTCGGATGGTCCTCCACGGGTGAGCATGCGAAAGAACTCAAGCGTGCTGAGGAGACCTACGGCCCCCTCTATGCAAAATACGCGGCAATGTCTGTGGAGGAGACTGCCAAGGATACTGCAGCCCTCGGGATCGGCCAGCGACTGTTTCTTAACAATTGCGCGCAATGCCACGGCACCGACGCCAGGGGTGGCAAGGGTTTCCCCAACCTGACCGACCAAGACAGTCTGTATGGACTCGATGGGCAAGCGATCAAGACCTCGGTGCTTGCTGGTCGCATGGGCATGATGCCACCGATGGCCGCTGCAGTGGGTGGCCCCGAGGACGTCGAAGCCCTGTCCCACTATGTCCTGAGCCTCTCTGGAACGCCTCACGACGACAATAAAGCCAAGCTCGGTCAGGCCAAGTTTGCGGCCTGCGCCGCCTGCCACGGCGCCAATGGGGAGGGCAACCCCCTCATGGGCGCCCCGAATCTGCGTGACAAGGTCTGGCTCTATGGGGGTTCGCTTGCGAGCATCGTGGAGTCAATCAACAAAGGCCGCAATGGCGTCATGCCTGCATCGGAGCAGATACTCGGGCCAGAGAAGTCGCATATTGTCTCGGCCTACGTCTACAGCCTCTCTCACAAAGGCGATACAACCGCCAATGCCGCTTCGAAGTAAACCGAGTCGGTTTCGGATCTAGATGTCCCCCTCGGGCCCAGGCGCGCAAGCGGCCGACAGAATCGCGGCAGAAGACCAGACGGTCCTGCTCTACGCGGCTGGGAAAAAGATCTATGCCCGTGCGACCCAAGGCCGCTTCAACAGTTGGCGCTGGGCCTTCGTGTTTCTCACCCAGTTCCTCTACTACGCCACCCCCTGGGTTTCCTGGGGAGATCGACCGGCGGTGCTATTCGACCTCGACGCCCGGCGCTTTTACATTCTCGACCTGGTTCTGATTCCCCAGGACTTCATCTACCTCACGGCCCTCCTGCTCCTCTCGGCCCTCGGACTCTTTCTTTTTACCGCGATCGCCGGTCGACTCTTCTGCGGCTACGCCTGTCCACAGACGGTCTACACCGCCATATTCATGCAAGTGGAGCGCTGGATCGAGGGAGACCGCCATGTTCGAATGAGGAGAGACCGCGAGAAGCCGCTTCTTGCGCTGCTCCCGCGCCGGACCATCAAGTGGGTTGTATGGGCGGCGATCTCGCTATGGACTGGCTTTACCTTTGCAGGCTACTTCAACCCCATCGGACAGCTCGCCAAAGGCATTGAAGAGGTCTCACTGGACCCCTGGCAGTGGTTCTGGCTGCTCTTTTATTCCGGCTTCACACTGCTTCAGGCCGGTTTCATGCGTGAGCAAGTCTGCAAGTACATGTGCCCCTACGCACGCTTTCAAAGCGCCATGTTTGATCGAGACACCTTGGTGGTGAGCTATGACACTACGCGGGGTGAGCCACGCGGAAAGCGCAGCAAAGATGAGAACCATACCGCTGCCGGGAAGGGCGACTGCATTGATTGCGGTGTCTGTGTGGAAGTCTGCCCCACCGGCATTGATATTCGAAACGGGCTTCAGTACGAGTGCATTGGCTGTGGCCTCTGCGCAGATGCATGCAACACCATCATGGATCGCATGCACTATCCCCGTGGCTTGGTGCGATATGCAACGCTCAACGCCCTTGAGCATCGGCTCACGCCTGCTGAGGTGAAATCAAGATTCCTGCGGCCGCGAGTGGTCATCTACGCAATTGTGATTGGCATTCTCTCCTTGACTGTGGCGGTGAGCCTTCTGGTCCGAGTGCCTCTCAATGTGAACGTGATCAGAGACCGCGGTGCCTTGGCCCGTGAAGTCGATGGCCAATTCATCGAAAACAGCTATCGTCTTCAGATCACTAACAGCTCGCATCAAGGTCATCGTTTCATCATCAAGCCGCAGGGCCTCCACGGCCTGGCCCTCATCGGAGACAGGGAAGTCTTCGTCGATGGGGGGCAGAACAGCACGGCAATTATTAGCCTGCAGTTGCCACTGGCAAACGCCGAGCAACTGCAAAAGGGCTCGCATAAGATTCGAATTGATGTCACGGCGAAAGACGACCCGGGACTGTCCGTCTCTGAAAAAGCGGCCTTTTTTATTCCTCGCTGAAAGACCAACCCATGAGCCATCCTTCAAGCCCCGAGATCTGGTGGAAGCAGCCCTGGCCATGGATTGTTATTGGCCTTCTTACCGTCACCGTTGTTGCAAGCATGTATACCCTCTACATCGCAGCCAACACCACAGACTCATTGGTGGCCGATGACTACACCAAACAGGGAAAAGGCATTAACCAACGCCTTGCCAAAGACAAGGAGGCCGCGCGCATGGGAGTTGTCTTGCAGACGGAGTGGACTCGCGTCGATGGTGATTTCATCCGCATCA
>DAIPXU010000024.1:0-12940 GCA_036783055.1 Burkholderiaceae bacterium
GAATCACCTGCTCCATCGACTGAACAAAACTCTTGCCATCGCCAATGCGCCCGGTGCGTGCCGCCTGAACAATGGCCTCGACGGCCCTCTCGGCCAGATCGTCTCGCACCACAGCCTCGACTCGAATCTTCGGAAGAAAATCGACCACGTATTCAGCGCCCCGGTAGACCTCGGTATGGCCCTTCTGCCGGCCAAAGCCTTTGACGTCGGTAACTGTAAGACCATTGACACCAAGGTCACCGAGCGCCTCGCGGACTTCGTCGAGCTTGAAGGGCTTGATGATTGCGGTAATGAGTTTCATTGGAAAAACTCCTTTGAGGTAAACCGATTGGTCAGAGGGAATCGCCAGTCGCGACCGAATGCCCGCGTGCTAATGCGGGGACCCGGTGCCGCCTGACGGCGCTTGTACTCGCTGGATCGAACCAGACGAATCACCTGGGAGAGCACCTCTTTGGAATAGCCCGCCTCGAGCAACTCCGCCACAGAGGCGCCCTGTTCAATGAAACGCGCCAGTATCTCATCGAGAAGGTCGTAAGGTGGCAGTGAGTCTTGGTCGGTCTGGTCAGGGCGCAACTCAGCGCTTGGGGGGCGAGTGATGATTCTCTCTGGGATAACCTGCTCGCCATTGACACCGACTTCCATCTCATTGCGCAGCCGTGCCAGGGCATAGACCTGGCTCTTGAGTAGATCCTTGATGACGGCATAGCCACCGACCATATCGCCATAGAGGGTGCAGTAGCCCACGGCCACCTCGGACTTATTGCCAGTGGTGAGAACCAGGCGGCTACTCTTGTTGGAGAGGGCCATGAGCAAAACACCACGAATGCGAGACTGAAGATTCTCCTCGGTGGTGTCCTCGGGCAGGCCTGCAAACATGGGTGCCAGACCCAATGAGAAAGACTTCACAATCGGTTCAATCTCAATCTGGTGGAGTTTGACGCCGAGGGCCTGGGCGCAGGCGGCGGCATCATCGAGGCTCATCTGCGCTGTGTACTGAGAGGGCATCATCACGGCAGTAACCTGCTCAGGGCCCAATGCATCCACCGCGATGGCGAGGGTCAGCGCCGAATCAATGCCTCCTGAGAGACCAACAATGCCGCCCTTGAAGCCGTTCTTTCGGATGTAATCGCCCGTGCCCAAGACCAGGGCGCGATAGACCTGTTCCTGTGTATTGAGCAGCGGAGCGACGGATGCGGGCTGGGGCTGGCCATCGGCATCGAAAGCCACCAAGAGTGCATCTTCTTCAAAGCGTTTGGCCCGAGCAATAATCTCGCCCTTGGCGTCGGTAACAAAACTGTCACCGTCAAAGATCAGTTCATCTTGTCCGCCGACCAAATTGCACATAAAGGCCGGCACCGAATGGCGGGCGATGTTTTGTGTGACCACTGCAAGGCGCTCGACCTGCTTGTCCATGTGAAAAGGTGATGCATTGAGAACCAAAAGGGCCTGGGCCCCTTCGGCCTTGGCCATGGCCGGTGCCCTGGGGAACCAGATGTCCTCGCAGATATTGATTCCGAACCGAACCCCTTCGATCTCGACCACCAAGGGCGCGCCATCGGGGGTGAAGTAGCGCTGCTCATCGAAGACCGAGTAGTTCGGGAGCTCGAGCTTGCCATAGCTTCCAATCAACTTTCCATCACGAAAAACCGCTGCTGCATTGAAAACCTGTTTTTCCACGCGCTTGGCATACCCGACGATGCAGGTGAGTCCGGGCCAGCCTGCGCTGTCCTCAATGAGGCGATCGAGCTCCTCTTGGCTGCGACGCAGGAAGGCTGGGCGAAGAAGAAGGTCCTCAGGCGGATACCCAGCCAGAGAAAGCTCAGGCGTGAGAAGGACTTTCGCACCATGCTTTCGGGCAGACTCCGCAGCAGTTCGGATCTTCTGCGCATTGCCAATCAAGTCACCGACGGTGGCATTGATCTGCGCAATGTAAACGGTTGGGAGCATTGATGAATTATCGCATGCAGGCCTTCGAGGGCTTTGACCAGGTGAATGCCAAGGATTGGCATCTGGTCTGGTCTGGCTCGCCTGCGCCTTCCCCCTTCATGCACATTGGGTTTCTTCGGGCACTCGAGCAGAGTGGGTCTATCACGGCAGAGACCGGCTGGCAGGCCCAGCCACTCATGCTCTTTGATGACAGCCACCAGCCAGTGGCCGCAGCCGCCCTCTATGCCAAGAGCCACAGCCATGGTGAATTCGTGTTTGATTGGTCATGGGCCAATGCATTCGAGCAGGCCGGTCGGCGCTATTACCCCAAGTGGTTGGTGGCCAGCCCCGTGAGCCCCGTCCCCGGCCGCCGACTATTGGCCACTGCCCCCAGTTCACAGAGATCCTTGGCCAAGGCGCTGACCGAAGTCGCCAGACAATCGGGGCTCTCCTCGGCACACCTTTTGTTCGGAACTCAAGAGGACCACGCCGCACTGACAGACCTGGGCTGGCTGCAACGCGAAGGCGTCCAGTTTCACTGGTTCAATCGTGGCTACCGAGACTTTGAGGAATTCTTAGAGACTCTCACCCAGCCCAAACGAAAGAAGATTCGGGCCGAGCGCCGGCGTGTCCGCGAGGCGGGCGTGCAGTGCCAAATCATCTCGGGAGCCGATATCTCAGAGGCAGACTGGGACCACTTCTACGCCTGCTACAGCCGCACTTACTACGAGCATGGCAACCCGCCCTACCTCAACCGAGAATTCTTCTCTCTGCTTCATGCTGCACTGCCCCAGAGTTGTGCCATGGCCGTGGCCCACGCGGACAATCCCAGAAGGCCGATTGCGGCTGCGCTCGTATTACTCGATGTAGACCTCAAGGCTGCATATGGTCGTTACTGGGGTGCCTTGGAGCACGTCCCCATGCTCCACTTCGAGCTCTCTTACTACACCCCACTGGAGTGGATTATTGAGAGGAAAATCTCCCGATTCGAAGGTGGGGCCCAAGGCGAGCACAAAATGGCACGCGGCTTTGAACCCGTTCGAACGTACTCATCGCACTGGCTCGCCGATGGGGACTTCCGGACCGCCGTCGACCGATTCCTTCAGCGCGAAGGGATGGGCATGGCCCACTACCGAAGCGAACTCGAAGAGCGGCTGCCCTTTAAGCCGTCGCCTTAAAACGAGCAATGCTGTCGGCCACCTCTTTCTTGGCCGAATCGGGGCCTTCCCAGCCCTGCACCTTCACCCACTTGCCCTTCTCCAGATCTTTGTAATGCTCAAAGAAATGTTGAATCTGATGCAGACGCTCGGGCGCAATGTCCTCGGGCTTCTTCCAGTGCTTGTAAATGGGAAGAATCTTGTCGATGGGCACCGCAAGCAGTTTTGCATCACCACCGGCCTCATCGTCCATCTTCAACACGCCAATGGGTCGGCAGGGAATCACCGCGCCCATGGCCACGGGAAACGGGGTGATTACCAGCACATCGACCGGATCGCCATCGTCTGAGAGCGTGTCCGGCACGTAGCCATAATTGCAGGGGTAATGCATGGAGGTCATCATGAATCGGTCCACAAAGAGTGCACCGGTCTCCTTATCGACCTCGTACTTGATCGGGTCGCTGTGGGCGGGAATCTCAATGACCACATTGAACTCGTCGGGAGCGTTGTCGCCCGCTGGAATGCTTTTTAGGGACATACTGTTGCCTCGCAAAGAAGTGAAAATTTATTAGTTGTTTGGATCATAAGGGATTGTCCCTATCGGTTCCAAGGCGAAAAGTCTTGAGACTGCGCACACCCCATCATTAGAGGAGTCATCATGTCGTCCGGCCTCGTGCTTGCCCTTGTTTGTGGCCTTCTGGCCATTGCCTACGGCCTCATTTCCAGCCGCTGGATTCTTGCCCAGCCCGCCGGAAACGCTCGTATGCAGGAAATTGCCGCCGCCATTCAGGCGGGTGCCTCTGCCTACTTGGCAAGGCAGTACCGAACCATTGCCATCGTTGGCGTCATCATCTTTGTCATCATCGCCTTCATCCCTGGGTTGGGAATGCCAACGGCCATTGGCTTTGCAGTGGGCGCCATTCTCTCGGGTGCAGCCGGTTTCATTGGTATGAACATCAACGTGCGCGCCAATGTGCGAACCGCCGAAGCGGCCAGACGGGGAATCAATCCCGCCCTCGATATCGCCTTCCGAGGCGGTGCCATTACTGGCATGTTCGTCGTTGGCCTTGGACTCGTCGGCGTTACCCTCTTCTACGCATTCATGCGCGAGCAAGGGGCAGACATTCATCACTCCCTGCAACCCTTGGTAGGCCTGGCATTTGGCTCATCCCTCATCTCGATCTTCGCGCGTCTTGGTGGCGGAATCTTCACCAAGGGCGCCGACGTCGGGGCCGACTTGGTCGGCAAGGTGGAGGCCGGCATCCCCGAGGACGATCCCCGTAACCCTGCTGTGATTGCCGACAACGTTGGCGACAACGTGGGCGACTGCGCGGGCATGGCCGCTGACCTCTTTGAGACCTATGCGGTCACCATCATTGCAACGATGCTCCTCGGCGCACTTACCCTCAAGGGCATGGCCGACACGGCCGCGATTTACCCCTTGGTTCTCGGCGGCGTCTCCATCATCGCCTCGATCATTGGCTGCTTCTTCGTTCGCTACTCCGGTTCCGGGAAGATCATGACCGCCCTCTACAAAGGCCTGATCGTTGCTGCCGGACTCTCGATCGTAATGTTCTGGTTTGTTACTGACTGGCTTCTCGCCGATGTGGGCACAGCAGTAGCAGGCCTCACAGTGGCCAAACTCTGGGGTGCGGCCGTAGTCGGTATCGTTCTCACAGGTGCAATGGTCATCATCACCGAGTACTACACCGCGACTGAGTACGCGCCCGTTCGTCATGTGGCGGCTGCCTCAGAGACTGGCCACGCCACAAACATCATCGCCGGCATTGCCGTGTCGATGAAGTCCACCGGCTGGCCAGTCATTGCGGTGGTGATTGCCATCATGGCGGCATTTGCGCTTGCTGGCCTGTACGGCATTGCCATTGCGGCAACGGCCATGCTGTCGATGGCGGGAATCATTGTGGCCCTCGACGCCTACGGCCCAATTACCGACAATGCCGGTGGCATTGCAGAGATGGCCGAGCTCCCCGCCGAGGTGCGCAATGTGACCGACCCACTCGATGCGGTGGGCAACACCACCAAGGCGGTGACCAAAGGCTATGCAATTGGCTCGGCTGGTCTTGCAGCGCTGGTGCTTTTTGCCGACTACACCCACGCCCTTGAGATTGCTGGCCACACGGTGCGCTTTGATCTCTCGGACCACATGGTGATTGTTGGACTCTTCATCGGTGGACTCATCCCATTCCTGTTCGGTGCCATGGCCATGGAGGCCGTTGGCCGCTGCGCAGGTTCGGTGGTTACCGAGGTGCGCCGCCAGTTCCGAGAAATTCCAGGAATCATGCAAGGCACAGCAAAGCCCGAGTATCACAAGGCAGTAGATATGCTCACTGCTGCAGCCATCAAAGAGATGATCGTGCCTTCCTTGCTGCCCGTTGCGGTGCCCATTCTAGTGGGCGTCTTCTTGGGCCCAGTGGCCTTGGGTGGCCTGCTCATGGGCACCATTGTGACCGGACTCTTTGTCGCCATCTCAATGTGCACCGGTGGCGGGGCCTGGGACAACGCCAAGAAGTACATTGAGGACGGACACCATGGCGGCAAGGGTTCGGATGCCCACAAAGCAGCCGTGACCGGTGACACGGTGGGCGACCCCTACAAAGACACCGCGGGTCCCGCAGTGAACCCCTTGATCAAGATTATTAATATTGTGGCGCTGCTGATCGTTCCGGTGCTGTAAGGGGATTCAAGACCGACGCCGCCAGGGCCCGTTGACGCAAGTCGCGGGCCCTTTCTGTATCTGATTGGGCCTCGGCCCAATCGGCCAATGCCAGCAAGGCCCGCACCGACTGGCGATGCTCAAGCGCCTGTTCGAGATAAAGACCTGCCTTGCCCGCCTGCCCGCATCGCTGGTGCAGACGGCCCAATGCCCAGGACATGCCGAACGAGTCGCCCCGCTCGCGCGACCATTCCTCAACCTTGGCAAGTTGAGCTGCGCAGTCATCCTCACAGTCCGCATAGACCTCTAGCAGACGGTCATCCCACTGGACCTTCAGACTCGCCTCGATCAATCGGCGGGCCTCACTGGCTTGCCCCAATTTGAGCATGGCTCGTGCAACGACAGAAGCAGGCCCGGGGCGATGTAGATCATCCTTCGACAACAAATCCATGACATGGCGAACCTGCGAGCGATCGAGTCGTGGCGCGGAGAGCATGCCCCTGGCGGCGACCTCTCGATTGTGGTCGGCCAGAACATGAGAGATCGCGCTTCGATTCTCAAGCAGCTTGGTGATTCGAATGAGTTCGGGCCACTGGCCGCTGAGTTGATAGGCCTTCATGACCTGTCGAAGCGTGTGAATCTGGCGGCGCTCACCCTGCAAGACCGAATCCAAGCTCTGCAGTGCTGCCTTGCCGTCGCGCTCATCCAGTGCGAATTGGGCCAGGGTGAGTGGCTGAAGATGCGGATGGTCGGTCTCGTCCCTAGAGAGGACCTCGAGCCGCTTCATCCAACGGCTGCGCAATGCCATGTCTCTCATTTCATGTGAAGCCTTGGCCGCCATAACCGCCACGAGCCTCTGAACGGGGCGCTTGGCGTCCTCGAGGCCATCGAAGTCACGCTCAAACTCCTCGGCCGCCTTGGTCACTCGCGCATAACGTCCCTCGGTGAAATCGAGCGCCAGGTCTGCAAGTCTTTTGATGCGCTTGGACTCTTTTCGATGGAGTCTGGCCCGACGAAAGCGCTCGGGAATGTCACCGATCCAGCGCAACAGTTGCGTGAGGAGCAGGTGAACAATCGCTAGGCCAATAAGGATGAAGATGGCCGTAGAGAGCGCAAAGTCGATGCGCCAATCGGACCACCAGATGGTGACCGCACCGCCCATGGACTGCATGCCCATGACCACGGCCACCGCAATGGCAAAAAGGATGGCCCAAACAAGAATACGGGGCATGGCCAGAAACTGCTCATAAAAGGCGACGCAGGTCCGCCTCAATCTGATTGAGGTCCCCCACCACAGATTCCACATCGGGGATCTGTCGATCGAAAATGCGGACCATCTGCTGGCGCGCAGCAATCACATCCTCTAGGGCCATAGGAATGTCATCGAGTTGCACCGAGACACGGGCCGAGAGAAGGCGAAGACGAATCTGCTCTCGGCTGACCTGATAAACCTCGGTGGAATAAAACGCGTGGGCCGCCTGGTCGGTGCGACGGACCTGAAAGAGTCGATTGACGAAGGCAAGCAGACCCGAGTCGTTGGCCACCGCATCCGCGCTTGCTGCGGGAGCGACAGCGGGTGGAGCGACCGAGAGAGAGGGAAGCGCTGCCATGCGCGCCATCGCTTTATTGAGCGACTCCATCACCCGGAGTTGTTCCGCACCGCGCTTGGGCTTTGCTGGCTCGCTGGGTACCGCCAACGGGGAACTGGCATCGGCGGGTTGGCCCGAATGAGACGCCAATGGGCCTGCACCGCCAGAGACACCAGACGAGACCATGGAATCGTTGGACTTTGCACCCAACATGGCTCGAATCTCAGGCTCTTGGCCAATGACCAGACCAATGAGCACGCCAATGAGGGCGCCCAACAAAAGAGTCACGACCCATGAGCGCGACCCTGCTGCGCTGGGGGTGCCCAAGGGACTGGCCTTTCGGGCGGTGCCGCCTTGGGTGGCGGACGAACCGGAATCGTCGGTGGTCATGACGCGAGTTTAATCTGCGAAACGATCTCTTGGGCATCAAGCGATGGCAAGCATCGCACCGCGATATCCTGGGCCAATCCCTTTAAGCGCGACTCTATTCGGGAGTGATGGGTGAGAAAGACCACCTGGTGAAGAGGAACAGATTGGGCCTTCAAGGCATTCCAAGCCCATTCCACCTGGGTGGAGCTGCTGATCACCAGTCAGAGTCGAGACCCCTTGAGGTCGTGGAGGCCCACCATGGACTGTGGCGTTCGTCGATACAAGGCCAACCGATCCACCTCGACTCCCATTCTGAGGAGCCCAAGTTGAAGCTCGTCTCTTGCCAGCTCGGCCTCGAGCAATAGGGCATGGTCTGACTCCGCAAATTGCCCGACCCCACTCTCGAGGAGCGCCTTGGCATCGCCTGCGCCGGTGGGAACGAGAACCGGCTCGTTATCGAATAGCTTGGCCAGAGCCACGCCACTGGCTGCGCCGACAGCGGCAAGTCTCATGGGCAGGCCCTTGGCCACCTCATCGACAAGCAAACTTTGAAGTGTCGGGGCCCTCGATAAGGCCTCGACAGCCGCTGGGCTTGTGGCAATGAGCCAGAGGCAGGGAGGCCGCGAGCCCTCACGGCTCACCTGCTTGGCCCGCAATCCACTCGCCACCTGGCGAACACGTTCACCACTGGAAGAAATTTGGGCCTGCTCGACCATCACAAGTAGATCGGAGGGTGACTCGAGCATCTGGGCAAGCCCCTTGAGTTGCCCTGCCAGAGCGCCTGCATCGGGATCGCTTTGATTTGCCCACTTTGGCCGACAGTAGACCAATGTGTCCATGGACCCAGACTAGTGGTCGGAGAGACTAGAGAGAATCTGCTCAGCGCCTTGGGCACGAAGCTGCTCGGCCGCCTGCTGGCCGAGTGCCTCGGCATCGCGACCCCGCAGTTCGGCCTTGCAGAGTTGGGAGCCATCGGGCATGGCGATTCGGGCACGAAGCCGCAGTTCGCCGGTCTCGGGCTCGGTAACACAATAGGCGGCCAGAGGCACCTGACAGCTGCCCCCGAGTGCGCGTGAGACGGCGCGCTCGGCATAGACCTCTTGGGTGGTTTGGGCATCGACCAAAACCGATACAAGCCTTTGCGAGTCGGCGTCATTGGCCCGAACCTCTATGCCCAGTGCGCCCTGGCCCGCGGCGGGGAGCATGGTCTCAGGGGGAATGACCTGCCGAATCCGATCGGCCATTCCCAGGCGCTTGAGTCCTGCAGCTGCAAGGATGATGGCCTGCATCTCACCACGGTCAAGCTTCGAGAGACGGGTATCAAGATTGCCGCGCAGAGCCACCACACGAAGCTTGGGAAACAGGGCCCGAAGCTGTGCCTCGCGTCGAAGGCTCGAAGTGCCTACAACGGCATCGCCCGGAAGGCTCTCGAGATCGGAAAAATCGTTAGAGACAAACGCATCCCGCGGATCCTCTCGCTTCATCACCGCGGCCAGTGAGAAGCCTTCTGGCAACTCCATGGGAACGTCTTTGAGCGAGTGAACCGCGAGGTGCGCGCGTCCCTCGGCGAGCGCGGCCTCGAGCTCCTTCACAAAGAGGCCCTTGCCACCGACCTTCGAGAGGGTTCGATCAAGAATCTGATCCCCTCGGGTGGTCATGCCCAGAATCTCTACGGACTGGCCAGATGAGGCGGCCAACAAGCCCTTAACATGCTCGGCCTGCCACATGGCCAGCCGACTCTCACGCGATGCAATAATCCACATATCCCGCAGTGTAATCGACACCCGTTCGTCACCTCCAACCCGACGCATTCAAGGCAACCATGGCCGGATCACTCGACAACAAACAGCAGGCCTGGTCAGGCCGATTCAATGAGCCGGTCTCCGAACTCGTTCAACGCTTCACTGCATCGGTGGGTTTTGATCAGCGCCTGGCCCTCTTTGATATTGAAGGCTCACTGGCCCACGCGACCATGCTCGAGAAGGTGGGACTACTCACCAAGACCGACCTTGCGGCCATCGAGAAGGGCATGGCGCAGATTCGCGAGGAGATTCTGGCTGGGCGTTTCGAGTGGTCGATTGCCCTGGAGGATGTGCACCTCAATATCGAGAAGCGACTCACCGATCTTGTGGGCGATGCCGGCAAGCGGCTTCATACCGCCCGCTCGAGGAATGCCCAGGTGGCCACGGACATTCGCCTCTGGCTGCGTCACACCATCGATGAGATTCGCTGCCAATTGCAAGGGCTTCGTATTGCACTGATCAACCAGGCCGAGGCCCATGCGGATACCGTGATGCCTGGCTTTACGCATCTGCAGGTGGCCCAGCCAATCAGCTTTGGGCATCACATGTTGGCCTACGAGGCCATGTTTTCCAGAGACGAGGAGCGACTGATCGATGCAAGGCGGCGGGTGAATCGGCTGCCTTTGGGCGCGGCGGCACTGGCCGGCACCAGTTTCCCGATTGTTCGGGTGGCCGTGGCCAAACATCTCGGCTTTGAGGGCGTCTGTGAGAACTCATTAGACGGGGTGAGCGATCGGGACTTTGCCATTGAGTTCACGGCTGCTTGCGCCCTGATCATGACCCATGTCTCGCGACTCTCCGAAGAACTCATTCTCTGGATGACCAGCCGCTACGGATTCATTCAGCTCCCCGATCGTTTCTGCACCGGCTCATCGATCATGCCGCAGAAGAAAAACCCCGATGTGCCCGAGTTGGCCCGAGGCAAGACCGGGCGTGTCAATGGGCATTTAGTGGCTCTTCTAACGCTCATGAAGGGCCAGCCACTGGCCTACAACAAGGACAACCAAGAAGACAAAGAGCCGCTCTTCGATACGGCCGATACGGTGCTCGACACCCTAAAGGCCTTTGCTGAATTGGTGGCTGGCATGCAGCCTCAGCCCGAGGCCATGCGCCGTGCCGCTCTAGAGGGATATGCAACGGCCACCGACCTGGCCGACTACCTCGTCAAGAAAGGCCTGCCGTTCCGAGATGCGCATGAGGCGGTGGCGCACGCCGTTCGACACGCGGTTGAACAGGGCTGCGGGCTTGAGCAGTTGGAGCTCAAGACCATGCAGGGATTCTCTGGGCTGATTGAGGCCGATGTCTTTGAGGTGCTTGGCCTGGAGGGGTCCCTTGCCAGCCGCAATCACCTGGGTGGAACCGCCCCAGCGCAGGTTCGCATTCAGGTGGCCAAACGCCGGGCCAGTATCGGCAGTTAAGGCCGCCGAAAGACCCACCGAGGTTTCGCTCGGTCGGCTCCGAACATGCCGTCAAGCCGGCATTGGACAAAAAAAAGCCAGTCCACATTCAAGGGACTGGCTACAAGCCGGTGAGAGGGGCGCGTTAAGCGCGACGCTTCGCCGGCGGGAGGTCCGTGCAGACACCCTCGAAGACTTCGGCCACCATGCCGATGGATTCGCCGAGGGTTGGATGCGGATGAATGGTTTTGGCGATGTCTGTTGGATCACAGTTCATTTCTATTGCCAAAGCCAACTCACCGATCATGTCTCCAGCGTGGGTTCCTACAATTCCGCCACCCACAACCCTATGAGTGGAGGAGTCGACAATAAGTTTCGTAAAACCCTCATCGCGACCGTTGGCAATGGCGCGGCCCGAGGCAGCCCAGGGGAAGACCGCCTTCTCGATGGCAATGCCTTGTGCCTTGGCCTCTTCCTCGGTGAGGCCCACCCAGGCCACTTCGGGGTCGGTGTAAGCCACAGAGGGGATCACACGCGCATCGAAGTGGGCCTTCTCACCGGCCGCCGCCTCGGCAGCCACGTGGCCCTCGTGGACGGCCTTGTGAGCGAGCATGGGCTGACCAACTAGGTCACCAATTGCAAAGATGTGGGGCTGGTTCGTGCGCATTTGAGAATCCACCGACACAAATCCACGATCGCTCACGGCCACACCGGCCGCATCGAGCCCAATCCCCAGTCCATTGGGACGCCGCCCCACAGCCTGCAAGACAAGGTCGTAGAGCTGCGGCTCCGTCGGCGCAGACTCACCCTCGAAGCCCACGGCAATGCCCTGTTGGCGGGCCTCGGCAGAGACGGTCTTGGTCTTTAGCCAGATATTGTCGAATCGATGGGCGTTGTGCTTTTGCCAGACCTTCACGAGGTCGCGGTCCGCACCCATCATCAGGCCGTCTAGCATCTCCACCACATCCACGCGGGCACCGAGCGTTGAGTAAACCGTGGCCATCTCCAGACCGATGATTCCGCCACCAATCACCAACATGCGCTTGGGCCGCTGACGAAGCTCCAGGGCGCCGGTGGAAGTTACTACCCGCGGGTCGTCGGGAAGGAATGGCAGCTTCACCGCCTCAGAGCCAGCGGCCACGATGGCCTGTGCGAATCGAATGACCGTCTTCTTGCCATCGGCGGCCACCACCTCAATGTGCCGGGGGTCTAGGAAGCGACCCACGCCCTGCACCACCTGCACCTTGCGTGCCTTGGCCATGCCTGCAAGGCCCGAAGTGAGTTTGCCAATGACCTTCTCTTTGTGGGTGCGCAGACGCTCCAGGTCCACCTTGGGCTCGCCGAAACTCACGCCGAGGTCCGCGAAGTGCTTGGCCTCATCCATGACGGCCGCCACATGCAAGAGCGCCTTGGACGGAATACAGCCGACATTAAGACAGACACCACCGAGGGTCGCGTAGCGCTCAATGAGCACCGTTTGAAGCCCTAGGTCGGCAGCCCTAAAGGCCGCGGAGTATCCGCCAGGACCGGCGCCAAGAACCAGCATCTGTGTCTCGAGGTCGGCAGTGCGATTCGGTGTCGCTGACAGTGTCGCCTCGGGAGGCGCCGCTCGGCCAGTTGCCGTTGACCCCGCTGGGGCCGCAGGGGTTACGTCGCTCGGCACTGAGCGTGTGCTGTTCTCACGCGAAGGTCGAGTGGCGTCTCCTGCGGCCCCAGCAGTCGAGACTGTGGTTTGCTCAGTCGAGACGCTGCTGTCACCGGTCGAGGCAGCCTTCGAGGCCGCGGCGCCAGCCACCTCCACCATCCCCAACACACTCCCCTCACTCACCTTGTCACCCAACTTCACACTCAAAGACACCAACCGCCCCGCACCCGTGCTCGGTATCTCCATCGAGGCCTTGTCAGACTCCACAGTCACAAGACTCTGATCCAACACCACCTCATCACCCACCTTCACCAATAACTCAATCACCTCCACATCCTTAAAATCACCAATGTCCGGTACCCTCAACTCCATCGTCGCCAT
>DAIPXU010000025.1:0-12897 GCA_036783055.1 Burkholderiaceae bacterium
ATTCCAGGTGGGGCCCTGTGACGCACCGTACAGAATGAGTCCAGTTCCCAAGAAAGTGAAAAAGATTGTGGCGACACCGAAGAACCCCACATAGAAGGGGCCGACCCAGAAATCGAAGAGGTCTCCGCCCAACAAGGTTCCACCACGAACCCTGTACTTCTTCTCAAAACTCAACATAGCCATTGTTTTTCTCCTTCGCGGGGTTCAGTGAGCGACTCGGCGATGCACGCCAAGCCACTCACTGTCCAGCCTGTCTTGCTTACTTCTTCGGCATCGACGAGTTCTGAACCGCGGCCTTGTACTCGGCCTGGCTCATACCGTCCATCCAATTGAACCGTGCGGTGCTCAGCAGAATGAGGTGAATCATTGCTGCAAGACCGAACAGAAAAATGCCCTGTACCAGCATGGCACGGAGCGGATCGTAGAGTTTCCAAATTCGCCACATGGTGTGTGCTCCTAGAACTAATTGATCTGCGACATCAGGGTGTAAACCGCCGCCCTGACACCACCGGTTAGGCTCTTGCTGTCCTCGGCTCCGGGAAACCATGAACGCCAGTTCAGCATCATCAACTGGGCAACAACCGCCACGATGAAGAAGACCGAAAAGATCGTTGCGAACAAGGCTGCAAAGGCCAACACTCCGGCCCTGCCGCCTTCCCGATGCGTGAGCTGACTGATCTGATTCATAAAATTCCCCTTAAAGCGTTTGGATTAGTAGAACCAGGGACGCCACGCCCAAACCAAAATGTGGGCGAGTACTGCGATGGCACTGAAGCCAACCAAGCCCTGCATGTAATAGGTATGGAACTCTTGGGCTTCCTCGTCCGTCAGGCCGGAAATGCTCGTGTTATTGCTCATGGGAGGTTCTCCTTAGAGTTGGCCAAAACGACCAAATCCACGCTGGGCCCGCGTGGAGTGGGCATCCGCAGCACCGTGCCACGACATCTTGTTGTTGAGTCGGTCATGCCGCTCAACCTGTTCTTGATTAACAACCGGGGGATGGGTTGGAGAGAATTCATAACGAGACTCATGCCACCGCCCCTGCATAAAGCGCCTCATAGGCGGCGGTGAGTCGCTCGCGTGTGATGCTGTCCTCGCCCGCCTCGCGGGCATCGCGCTCTGCTCGATCGCGCAGGCGCTTGGCCACCGAAATTTGGATGAGCACTGGCTGGGCGGCCACCAACTCGGCAAGGCGGTTCTGCGCATCGGCCTCCCAGGGAAGGTTGCGTTGGGCCGAGACACTTGCACCAACCGGCGTGGCCTCAACGCGGTCCATGTCGGTGCCGAGCGGAAGAATGTGAAAGAGTGCATCGAAGAGGGCGTTGCAGACCTCTTGGAGCAGATAAACAGAACCGGCATAGCCCATGAAGGGTGTGCCCGTGTGGCGACGAATGATGGCGCCTGGGAACGAGGCAGGAATGTAACTGGCCCGACCACCGACTTCGGCCAGATACATGCGCTCGTTGTAAGAACCAAAGAGCACGAGTGGCGTCTTGGTCTGAACGAGTTCACGAATCGCCGCGTTGTCGGTCTTCTGCCCGGGGCAGCGAGAGATTGCAAAGTTGCAGGGCAGGCCGAGGTCCTCTTCGAGGTAGAGGCGAATGCCGCGGCTGTGGGTCTCGTTGGCCACAATGCCAAAGCTCGAGGTGGAGAAGAAGTCTTGGGTGACTGAGCGCCAGAGGTCCCAAATGGGCTTGATGGTGGTGTGCTTCTCGCGCTCGATGAAGGGCTCGGGGTCGAGGCCAAGCAACTCACCCAGACTGCGCAGAAAAGAGGTGGTGCTGTGCAGGCCAATGGGCGCCTGCAAGTAGGGGCGATCGAGGGCCTCGCAGAGCAGACGACCAAACTCGCGGTACATGCAGACATTCACATGGGCCTCGGCCAGTTTGGGAATGTCTTGCAGGTGGCAGCCCAGCGGAAAGACGATGTTGACCTCGGCGCCAATGCCCTCGATGAGGCGGCGAATCTCTGCGAGATCGCTGGGCATATTGAACATGCCGTAGGCAGGCCCAAGGATGTTGACCTTGGGCTTGGTGTCTTTGCTCAGTGGCTTGGCGGCCGGAACCGCGCGCGGACCGTACTCTTGCCAGAGCCAGAGCATGGCCCGATTGGCCGACTGCCACTGGTCTTCATCGATGGTGCGTGGCAAGAAGCGTGCAATAGAAGTGCCCTCGGGTGTGACACCGCCACCGATCATCTCGGCAATTGAGCCGGTGACCACCACCGCGGGAAGCTCGGGGTCGAGCACGGCATGGGCCCGTTTCATTGCACCCTCGGTGCCCTCGCGGCCCAGTTGCTCCTCGGCCAGGCCGGTGACCACAATGGGGAGTTCGTGTGGAGGAAGTGCATCGGTGTAATGGAGCACCGAGGTGACCGGCAGGTTTTCGCAGCCCACCGGACCATCGATCACCACCTGCAGCCCCTTGACTGCGGTGAATACGTAGACCGCGCCCCAATAGCCGCCGGCTCGATCGTGATCGAGCACCATCATGCGCCCATCTCCTCGGCCTTGCGTTTGGCCGCTGCACGCTCGTTCTTTCGACGCATCATGCTCTTGAACTCGGGATAGGCCTGGGGCTTGTCCTCCCAGACACCGGCCTGATCGCCCATGCCGGTCTCACCGAAAAATTGCTTCATGGACTCGAATCGGGGGCGATTGCCCATGGCCGCATTGATCACCGTGGCCAGCGAACCGGCACCGGCCGCACCCATGAGCGGACGAGCCGAGATGAGGTTGGTGAAGTAAAGGGCGGGGATGCAGGCCTGCTTGGCCGCCTGCACCACAGGGGTGGTGCCAATGACCAAATCGGGCGAATGCGCATGCATTGCTGAGAGGTCATTCTCGAGCGATGCGCGGTACTGAACCGGCACACCACGGGCTTCGAGCCATTGGCGATCGGCCGCACTCGCATCGGTGCGAGGACATGCCGTGCCGACATAAGTAACCGTTGCCCCACTCTCGATGAGGAGTCGCGCCACGATTAACTCAGAGCCCTCATAGCCACTGACTTGAATGCGCCCCTTGATGGGAGTGCGGGCAAGCGCTGCGGCGATTCCTGGGAGCACGGCCTGCTTGGCGGCATCGATCTTGTCTTGGGCCACACCCGCGGCGCGGCCAATCGATTCGATCCAGCTGGAGGTGCCCTCGTAGCCCACGGGTGCCGAGCCAATAATGGGGCGGCCTGCTGTTTCGAAGCCGCGCATGCAGCCGGTGTAGAAGGGGTGAATGGCAGCGACCACCGAGCAGTCGAGCGCAGCATAGAGCTCGCGCCACTCTCGGGTGGGCACCACAGGGCCCACTGCAAGGCCCATGGGGGCGAGCATCTGGGCAATGACCATGGGATCGGCGGGGAACATCTCGCCAAGCAGCGTGACCGTGGGCAGTGCGGAGCGTCCCTGGCGGGGCGCTGCGACAGGGCCCGACTGAATCTCAGTCACAGCGTAGTTGAGCATGGCCGCAGAGAGGACATCTTTGGCCTCGGCATGGGTGGGAACACCAAAGCCGGGGACATCGATGCCGATGATTCGAACGCCATTGATCTGATCGGGCAGCAACTGCAGTGGCACGCCACTGGCAGTGGGCACGCAGAGGTTGATCACCACAATCGCATCGAGTGACTCGGCATCGGCCTGGGCATAGACCGCATCGCGAATGTCTTCGAAGAGCTTCCCGGTGACGAGTGTTTCGGAATTGAAAGGCACATAGCCCACGCTTCGACGCGCGCCATAGAAATGCGAGGTGAAGGTGAGGCCATAGACGCAGCAGGCCGAGCCCGACAGGATGGTGGCGGTGCGGCGCATGCGAAGACCCACGCGAAGCGAACCAAACGCGGGGCACATACTCTGTGGCTGGTCGTGCGGACCTTTGTCTTGCAGCGATTTTGTTTTGCCGCAGGTGTGTTCATTGGGCGCGACCACCGCCTGCGATGGACTCGACGGAGTCGGTGCCACGGGGGTGATGGGAATGGGCGCGCGGGCGTTCATTGCTCTAGGCCTTGTCGTAGATAACCTCGAGCGATGGGCGAACGCATTCCTCGCGTCCCATCATGTCCACAATGGTGGCCGGTTCGAGCACCACATTTCGACCCACCGAATCGGCCGAGAAGAGGCCAAGCAAGTCGTCCTGCGAGAGGGGCTTGGGCCGCACGGGCGGGGCCTCGGCCACATTGGTGGCCAGGGGCTCGAACATGGGTGCCCACTGCGGGCCGGGCCTGCCAATGATTTCGTAAGAGGCGCTCTTGCGACGAATGTCTTCATGAGCGGGTATGGCCGAGAGCACGGGGATGCCTGCCCTTGCGGCAAAGGCTGCGGCCTCGCCGGTGCCGTCGTCTTTGTTGATGACCATTCCAGCCACGCCCACATTTCCGCCGAGCTTGCGGAAGTACTCCACCGCCGAGCAGACGTTGTTGGCCACGTAGAGCGACTGCAAGTCGTTGCTGCCCACCACAATGACCTTCTGGCACATGTCGCGCGCAATGGGCAGACCAAAACCACCGCAGACCACATCGCCCAGGAAATCGAGCAAGACGTAGTCAAAGCCCCAGTCGTGAAAGCCCAGTTTCTCGAGGGTCTCGAATCCGTGGATGATTCCGCGACCACCACAACCGCGGCCGACCTCGGGGCCACCGAGTTCCATGGCAAAGACGCCATCGCGCTTGAAGCAGACATCGCCAATCGAGACGGCCTCGCCGGCAAGCTTCTTCTTCGATGAGGTCTCGATGATGGTGGGGCATGCCTTGCCACCGAAGAGCAAAGAGGTGGTGTCGCTCTTTGGATCGCAGCCAATGAGCAAGACCTTCTTGCCCTGCTGGGCCATCATGTAGCTGAGGTTGGCCAGCGTGAAGCTCTTGCCGATGCCACCCTTGCCGTAGATGGCAATGATTTGCGTGGCCTTGGTGCCCTCGCCCGTGTGCACGGGATCGGGCTCCACGGCGGCCTCGGCCTGCAGCCGTGTCTTCATCTTGAACTGCACTGGCGCGCCGGCCAGGTTGGTGTCCGTCACGCTCATTGAATTCCCCTCCAATCCATGACCACCTTGAGGGCCGATGGATCTTCAAATGCGCATTGGTAGGCCTCGGCCGCATGGTCTGCGCCGAGTTGATTGGTGATGAGTCCGTCGAGATTGAGAGCGCCATCGCGCACCATTGCGGTGACTGCTTGAAGGTCGCTGGGCTGCCACTGCGCGGCCACCTGAAGAGAGAGTTCGCGCATGAAGGCCGGGGCGAAATCAAAGCTCAGGGGTTGGCTATAGAAGCCCGCGAGCACCAAGCGACCACCGGGCCGAAGATGGGCAATCCACTGATTCATGGCACTGCCAGCACCACTGGCATCGACAATCGATTCAAACATTTGGCCCTTGCTCGAGGCGGGGTCGCGAAGGATGTAACCCTGGGCACCCTCGAGACGCTCGGCCTGTGTATCCCAGACGGTGGGGCTGCCACCACGGGCAACAACAATGCGGGCCATGAGTCGGCCCATGACACCATGGCCCACGATGAGATCGGGCAGATTGGCACCGGCCATTTCAATCGCGTGATAGGCAGTGGCCGCCAACGCAAAGAGAACGCCCTTCTCTTGAAGATCGGGGCCGATCTCCACGACACGATCGGAGGATGTGACCAACTCGGATGAGGCCCCACCAAATAGACCGCGCACCGGCCCGTAGCAATTGGCGCCGGGCACGAAGACCACGCTGCCCTTTTTGATGGGCGACTCTGCGCCCGCCTCGATGACTTCGCCCACGGATTCATAGCCAGGCACCAATGGATAGCCCATGCCGGGGAACGGGGGCATTTCACCGGTGTAGAAGAGTCGCTCGGTGCCGGTGCGGATGCCGCTGAACCAGGTGCGAACCCGGACATCGGCGGCACCCAAGGCGCTCAGTGGCAGTTCAGCGAGACGCAGTTGGCGTGGGCCGTCGAGCAAAACGGCCTTGGCGATATGTGCAGAGGCGGCAGTCACTGCGCGGCTATCTCTGACTTAGACAATGTAAGCACTTCATGACACTCCAATCGTATGCTTTTGTTGACGTATGTCAATGTCTTTTTAAGTTGACACTTATTGCAGAGCATCATTGGGGCCGTGCTCGCAGCTAAGTTCATGAACGGTCGGGAGAAATGTCGGCCACGAGAAGGCCGGTCTGCACGGGAATGGCCGTCTTGATCACGCGGATGGTGTCGAAGCCTGCCTCCATAAGCATGGCCCCGAGTTCCGCAGGGGTCCGTGCACGGCCCCCACCCATGGCGAGCAGATAGAGGCCGAAGTAGGCGTCTCCCATGGCGGGTGCGCCATCGGCCTGGGCCATGGGCTCGGCAATCAACAGGCGACCACCCCCCTTTTGCCTGAGTAGATCGGCGACCCGATGCAGCAAGGCCTGGGCGCGGTCATCGGGATGGTCGTAGAGCACGCGAACCAGACTCACGATGTCTGCGCCCGAGGGCAGTGGATCGGCAAAAAAATCCCCGCCCTTGCAGGCAATACGACTCGATAGACCCAGGCCGCGAAGCCGCTCTTCGGCGGCCAATGCAACCGCCGGTAAATCGAAGACCGATAGTTGCAGTTGGGGATGGGCCTGGGCCACGGCCTGGGCAAAGCGCCCGAGGCCACCGCCGATATCCAAGAGATGCCGATGGCCAGAGAAATCGTAGGCATCGAGAACCTGTTGGGCCACGAGTGGTTGGCTGGCCGCCATGAGTTCGGAATAGTCGCCAACATCGTCAATGCCCAGGCCACCCTCGCGCTGCTGTCCATTGGAGGCGTAGGCCCAGTAGCGACGAAGCCGAGTCTGCGGATTGGGGTCGCGCAGCAAGGCCACCGGATCGGCCAGATCGAGATAGACATCGGCATGGTGAAGCACCATGGATTGAATGGCCTCGCTCTCGGCGAGCACCTTGCCCAGCAGGCCAAGGCCGAGTTGGTCGCGGCCACGCCACTCCAGAAGCTCCAGCGAGATGCCGGCCTTCGCAAGCAAACGTGTTCGCTCCTCGGTCAATCCGGTGAGTGCAACGAGCTGGGCAATTGAGCGCGAATGGGAACGCAGAGAGTCGACAATGCCGAGCTTGACCAGGGCATAGAGAACCTGTGTGTAACTAAAGCCCGCCACCAAATCGAAGAGGCGGCGCGACTGGCGGCGAACAATCCAACCAAAGAATGGGCTTCTTGCGGCCCAGCGCTGGAATGACTCGTTGCCAATCAATCGATCACGAAGATCAATCCAGCCCGACTCGGTGGAACTGCTCATGCGTTGGAGGCACCGACTCGACTGGTGCGGCCGGAGACCAGCGTGCCACTGCTCATCTGACGCACCACCGAGACGCACTCATCGGGCAGCAGGCGCTTGGCCTCGGCCAGCACCATGCCCCGAAGCCTCAAGGCACCGCGGCAGCTGGGAATGCTCTCGACGGCGCGGGTGATGAGCCCATTGAAATGATTGAGCGCGCCATCGAGGCCGAGCTCGCGCGCGGCACTGGGACGATCGTGGGTCTCGTCTTGGTGCGCCGGTTTTCCGAGTGCCTGCACATCGAGCAGCACATCGCGAATGTCATCGGCCACCTGATAGGCCTCGCCCAGTGCATCGCCCAGGCCCTGCCAGGTGCGCGGATCGGCACCCGATGAGGCAGCCCCTCCGGCGGTGGCGGCGGTAAAAAGTGAGCCTGTTTTCTCGCGCTGATAAGTGACCAAGTCGGCCTTGGGCTCGCACTCCCAGGCCTGGCCCGCCACGATGCCCCGACCTGGGCCCACGGCCTGCTCCAGAATGCCAATGGCATCGGCAAGGCGCTCGGCATGCTTGGGACGTGAGCCGGCAAGCGCAGCGAAAGACATCACAATCAGGCCATCGCCTGCGAGCACTGCGAGTCGCTCACCAAAGGCCGCATGCACAGACGGTTGGCCGCGACGAAGGGCCGCATTGTCGAAACAAGGCAGGTCATCGTGCACCAGAGAAGCGCAGTGAATGAGTTCGAGCGATACGGCCATCGCGTCCGACAGATGCGGGTCGTCATCGCCACAGGCCATGGCCACGGCCAAGCAGAGTTGGGGTCGGATGCGTGCACCGCCAGGGAAGACCGCATGGCGAATGGCTCTTGTAAGTCGTGGAGGACTCGATGACAGCGCCGACCGTTGCAGGGTCGCTTCGAGTGCCCGCTCAATTCTCTGTGTCAGCATGGGCCTTTCCCTCTGTCATTTTTAATTGTCGTTGTGTACTGTACTAGACATTAGACACAACAACCGGGCTCGTCAACCCTGTTGAGAACATGAGCCCACCCCCACGGCCCAGCAACATCGAGGACTTCGAGCACCATCTCGATGGTCTGTATTGGCACGGCTGGCATCGCCCCCGGCTCAGTGGGGAGCCCATGGTCCTGCTGCTTCATGGAACCGGCGCCGACCGCAGTTCCTGGGGTCCACTGCTCGATGCACTGCCGGTGACATGGGGGGTGATCGCGCCCGACCTCCCGGGCCACGGCCAGACACAGTTCGATCGACGGCAGTCGCTGGGCCTGCGAGAGATGGCCGTGCTCAGTCAGCGCCTTCTCAAGGCCATGGGCATGCGCCATGTCGATATGGTGGTGGGCCACTCGGCCGGTGCTGCCGTGGGCCTGGTCATGGGACTCGATGAGCGAGAGATGCCCTGCGGCCGGCTCTATGGCCTGGCCCCCTCGCTGGTGCCACCGCCGGCCTTCTATACACAGATGCTTGGGCCACTGCTCGGGCCACTGGTTCTATCGAGCCCAAGCCTGCTGATGCTCGGTGGCCTGGCGCGCTCCTCACTGGTGGTCGACCGCCTGCTGGCATCGACGGGCACCACCCTGCCTGAAGAGCGGCATTCGCAATACCAGCGGCTCTTTGCAGAGTCTTCCCACCTGCGCGGTGCGCTTGCATTCATGGCAGCCACCGACCTGCCCTCTCTTCTCGAGGAGGCCCAGGGTCTTGCGCTGCCCACCAAACTACTTGCGGCCCGAGACGACCCATGGATTCCCGCCGAACCACTCTCGCGCGTGATCGACCAACACCTGCCAAAGGGGGTGGTCGATTTAGAGTGGCGTGATGTGGGGGGACATCTCTTTCACGAGGCAGACCCAAAGCCAGTGGCCGAGCGCCTGGTCTCCTGGATGGCCACGTGAATGCCACGCGCCTGCGCGGCCGGCAGCGGAAGGTAGCGCGCAGACAAGGCACTGGCGAGGCGTTGCGCATTGGGATCGGGCCGCATCGCGGTATCAATGAACAGGCGATGCAATGCCAAGGGTGCCACGCGACGCGCCATCTGTTCGGCCTGCTCGAGGGCCTGGGCCCGGCCCGGCGACCCATCGAGACAGAGATTGGCGCGGCCATCGGAGAGCACCACCCAGACGACATCGTTGCCCGCCTTCACCAGCGAATGCGCCAACGAATGGCCCAAGGCAAATGCGGATGCAATGGGGCTTCCGCCACCCCCAGCGAGCCCCGTTAACGCGCGCCTTGCTGCCAGAAGGGATCGAGTGGGAGGAAGCAACAGCTGCGCGCCCCGGCCACTGAAGGCCACCAGTGCAACACGATCGCGACGGCTGTAACACTCGGCAAGAAGTATCTCGACTGCCCCCTTGGCTTCACCCAGGCGTTGCAGGGCCGTGGAGCCAGAGGCATCGACCACGAACACCGTGGTGACCGCACGCGCCTGCTTGTAGCGCCAGATGTGCATGTCATCGGGCCGAAGCGCCAAAAGCCCCTTGCTTGGATTGCGAATGGCCTGATAGGGAACGGCCTCGCGGATGGTGGCAAGAAGTGCAAGGCGATCTTCGGGGCCCCTGGGGCGGCGATGCAGCGTGCCGATGCGACGCCCATGGGCGCGTCGTCCGCGCACCATCTGCCCCGCACCACTGTCTTGAGGGGCCGAGCCGCGAGACTGCGATGCCCGCTCAACCGCAGACTGCCAGGCGGCAAGAAGGCCCGCAGGCAGCGACGCCGATTGGGTGTCGACCGACATCTCGCTGGGGGGCTCTGCGCTCTGCGCCAAGGTGTCTTCAGGTGCAGGCAAATCCGCTTGGGCCTGCTGCTCTTGCGTCGAGGCGGTGTTGTCTTGAGTCTCGCTGGCCGCTGGCTCTTGCGAATCTTCTTTTGACTCTGGTTCGGCCTGCGATTGGTCTTGCTGTTCTTGCATGGTGGGGAAGACCCGTGCGTGCGCAATAAGGCAGAGATTGACGGCCCAGGCCCAGTCCTCTTCGGTGGCGCTGGCGCGACCCTCTCGCAGGGCCCGGCGCTTCATCGCTGCCAAGGCCGCGAGTGCGGGCCGCATGGAGTCAATGGCCATGGCCTGTGCGAGCACGAGTGTTCGCTCGATGAGCGTTGAATCAATTAGAACCGCCGAGTGGCCCTCGGTCTCGAATGCCTCAGAGGCTGGCCACTGCGAATGAATGGCCCAGGCCTGGGTCTCATCGCGAAGATCCACACAGTAGCCGAGACGGTCGGCCAGTGCAGGCCGCAGTGGGGGTTCATCAGCGGTGGACTCATCGAGCATGACGAGTGCAACCGACCGGGCATCGACGGCTGCAATTAGCGGTGCAAGCAGACCGCTGGGCATTCGCTCGGCCATGGGAACCACCACAAATCCACCCCTTGCACGTTCCAGCAAACCCTGGCGCCAGATGGCCCGGCCTTGGGTGAGGGACTCGATGGCATCGATTCCCGAGCGGAGTTGATCGGGGTCGGTGTGAAGGGCCATGCGAACGAAGGGCAGCTTGAGTTGGTGCGCTTGGGCCTCGATTCGCTCGAGAAGCATCTGGCGACGCGGACCTGCAGCGGCCCGAATCCATAGGCCACCCAGCGCAGGTGGGTCCATCATTAAGGTGTCCACCATCTGCGCGACGGTGCGAAGATCGTTCAGAGGGTCTCCAAGACCATGGCCACTCGGACCGATGAATCGGTTTCATCGAGTGGGTCGCGGCGAAGCCGATGCCGCAGAACCAGGGGTGCCACCTGCTTGAGGTGCGAGAGATTTACGCGCTTTTGTCGATTCAATGCGGCCGCGGCCTTGGCCGCTCGCATCAGACTGAGCTCGCCGCGAAGTCCATCGGTGCCTAGCTGCATGCAGATCTCGGCCGCCTTCTCGAGCATGGCATCGGGCATTTCGACCTTGGGCAGAAGACGCCTTGCGGCCACGAGTTGCTCGCGAAGGGCAGACTGCTGGGCTGCGACAGAGTCGAGAAAAGACTGTGCGTCGCGATCGAAGGCCTCTCGTCGACGCACCACTTCCATGCGCTGGGCGAGGTCTCTTGGTGTGCGCACCTCCACGGCCAACCCGAATCGATCGAGCAGTTGCGGGCGCAACTCACCCTCTTCGGGATTGCCACTGCCCACCAAGACAAAGCGTGCGGGATGCACAACGCTCAAGCCCTCTCGTTCCACCCGACTCTCGCCGGAGGCCGCCACATCGATGAGCAAATCAACGAGGTGGTCTTCGAGCAGATTGATTTCATCGATGTAGAGAAAACCACGGTTGTCCTTGGCCAGAAGGCCCGGCTCGAAGGCCTTCACACCAGCGGTCATGAGCTTCTCTAGATTGAGGGCACCGAGAATGCGGTCCTCGGTGGCGCCGAGCGGGAGGTCGACCACGGGGACGGGAATGCTCTGGGTCTTGGCGCGCTTGCCGGATTCTTGGGCTTTTTGGCAGGCCGGGCACTGGCCGCAGCCCTTGTCGGCCGAGGCCTGATAGGGGCAGTCGACCACTGCATCGATCGGTGGCAATACAGCGGCCAAGGCGCGCACGGCAGTGGACTTGCCGGTGCCGCGGTCCCCCAGAATAAGAACACCGCCAATGAGTGGATCGATGGCGGCAATGAGCAGCCCAAGCTGCATTTCGTCTTGGCCCACCAGCGCCGTGAAGGGAAACGGCTGGGCACTGGCCTGCAGGCCGCGACAATCGGCTGGTTTCATCCCCCTACTCTGCACAGAGAAGGGCGGTCAGTCAATGTTTCCTGACAGATTTGGTTGTCCGAGACAGGCGGCCAGCCCAAGCTGCCGGCCTATGCAGCGTGCTGGCGCTCGAAGTGAAGGATGCGGATGCGATCGCTACTTGGGTAGAGCGCGCGAATGGTGCGCATGGCCTCGGTCTCACACTTGCCATAGACCTGTGCAACGATCTCGGCCTGTTCACGAACGGGGTTCCATGGCGCGGGCTGGTGCTCGAAGCGAATCTTCGCGTAGTGCCAAGTGACCCGCTTGTTGCCATAACTCGCCAGGCGCTTGCGCTTGACCCGCCAGCTGCGCTTAACAGAGAACTCCCTTGGCTGGGTCTTCTCTGACTCGGGGGTGAGGTAGTCGTATTCGGCCTTTACGGCCACGATGAGGGTGGAGAACAGCAGTGTCCAGCACCAGGTGAATTCTGCAACGATGGCGCAGAGAATAATGATGAAGCTCACGCCGATCCAGTACTTGGACCAGAGCGAGCCGATCGCGCAACCCAGCCGCGCCGTTGAAAACTGGCGAATCCCCCGAAACATCGGAAGATGCTATTTCAGCTTCGAAGAGAGTGAACACAAACCCCCGCTGGGTTCGGGGACGATTTCCGCGGTGGCCCCTCCCCCGAAGTCACAACCTGACTAATCAATCCAAGCGACCCTGGAGCCGAACCATAAGATCCATGCGCTTGTGCAAGACGGCCAGCACCAACGCGGGCATTTCAGGCCGGAGAAGGCAGAACACAAAGTGGCTACCTGCCGCCTTCACTCGGAGTCCGGGCAGCACGTCGCCCCAGTCCCTAAAAAGACCTTGGCCTGTGGCAAGGTCAGTCGCCGCCTCGTCGATCTGGCGCGCGTAGTTCCGAGCCTGGGCTGCCCCCCATTTCTTGACCGTGTAGCTGACGCTCTCGCGCAGTTCCGCCTGCGCCTCACGGGAATAGACGAATGGGCGCGTCACACGCGACCC
>DAIPXU010000026.1:0-12616 GCA_036783055.1 Burkholderiaceae bacterium
GTACTGAAGGTAAGCAGCACCGAGGCGCCCATGGCGGGATCACGGCCCATCCGATCCAGCGCAAGTGGCACGAGAATGGCAATCATTGCGCCGATGAGAAGGTTGAGCACGATGGCCAACATCATGGTGAGGCCCAAGAGGCCGCCTTGGCTGGTGTCAGCGTAGAGCCACCAGGCGAATAAACCCGCCACACCACCCCAGACCAATCCGTTGAGCCCGGCGATGGCAATCTCTTTAGAGAAGAGTCGCCAGACATTCGGCCCGGCCACCTGCCCGAGGGCCAGTGAGCGAATAAACAGAGTCATGGTCTGGTTGCCAGAGTTACCTGCAATGCCCGCAACAATCGGCATCAATGCGGCAAGGGCAACCACTCGTTCAACCGTGTCCTCAAAGGCCCCTATCACACGCGAGGCGAAGAAGGCTGTGCAGAGGTTGAGTGCCAACCACATCCAACGATTTTTAGCCGAGGCCCAGACCGAGGCAAAGAGATCCTCCTCCTCGCGCAGGCCGGCCTGTGCGAGTACATCCGCATCGCTCTCCTCTTGAATGACATCGACCACCTCCGAGACACTCAGCCGACCGATCAGACGACCGCTGTCGTCAATCACCGGGGCGGAGACCAAGTCGTAGCGCTGGAAGGCCTGTGCAGCGTCGAGGGCCAAATCGCGGGCATTGAGTCGAAAGACCTCCGCGTTCATCACATTGGTCACTTCGGTCTCGGGCTCGTGGAGAAGCACCTGGGTGATGGCCAGGCCACCCAAAAGGAGGCCACGCCGATCGACCACGAAGATCTGATCGGTGTGGTCGGGCAATGAGTCAAACCGCCGCAGGTAACGAAGCACCACCTCAAGGGTGACATCCTCGCGAATGGTCACCATCTCGAAATCCATTCGAGCACCGACACTGTCCTCGGGATAGGACATGGCGGCACGAAGTTGCTCTCTCTCCTCGATGCTGAGCCCTTGCTGGACACGGTCGATCACCTCCTGGGGAAGCTCATCGGCCATTGCCGCAAGGTCGTCCGTATCAAGGCCCTGGGCCATCTGAAGCAAGGCCTCTCGGGTCATCTGGCCAATGAGCCCCACCCGAACTGGCGAGGGCAATTCCACCATCACATCGGCCTGATCTGCCTCCGGAACAAGGGGCCAGATCAGCTGGCGGTGCTCCGGTGGCAGGGCCTCGAGGACAAATGCAATGTCCGCCGCATGCAGAGAACGAATTCGCGGGGCCAGGGCAGCGGTCTGCTGTTTTGCCACGAGTTGCTCCACCAGCTCGCGACGCGAGGGATCGGCCACCATCTGCTCTCGATGCACGAGCTCAGACTCCACCCGAAAACGGGCGAGCATCGCCTGAATTTCCTCAAGCGCATGCAACCCTGCCTCGGGGTCACGCATGGACGGTCGGCTCACTCGACCTCCTCGTTCATCGAGGCTCGAATGGCCTCCTTCACTGCCGCAGTCTCCGGACGAACCCCTCTCCAGTGCGTAAAACTCTCTGCGGCCTGGCCCACCAACATACCCAGCCCGTCAACCCGCCTTGTTGCACCCGCCTCACGGGCCTGCTTTAAGAATGCTGTCTCATTGGCCGAGTACATCATGTCGAGAACAAGCAATGCGTGAAAAAAGATTTCGGAGGCAATAACGAGGCCCTGGCCCTGCAACGAGCCCGATGTGGCATTGATCACAATGGCGGGCCATGGTCTACCGTCAACGTCCTGCGGTGCTTCAAGCGATCTCAAATCAACTGCCCGAATGGAGTTGGGGTTGACTTCATTGGCAATCGCTTGGGCCTTGCCCAGGGTGCGGTTGGCGAGAACGATCTGCTCCACCCCAGCCTCTAGCAAGGGGCCAACAACCCCTCGGGCTGCCCCGCCGGCCCCGATGAGCAGCACGCACTGACCACGCAGACCATCCGCTCCGAGAATTTCGTGGAGGTCAGCGACCAATCCCACTCCGTCGGTGTTCTCGCAACGCCAACCCTCAAGCGACCGAATCAGCGTGTTGGCAGCGCCCGCCTGCCGAGCCCGCTCGGAAATCTCCCATCCACGCCGCTTGGCCAGGGAAATAACGTGCTCTTTGAGTGGCACGGTCAGGTTCAGGCCCAGATAACCTTGATCGGCGAGCGCATCAAGCCGTTGCTCAAGTTCCTCTGGGCGAACCTGCAGGGCCTGGTAGCGAATCGCTTGATCGGTCTGCTCTGCAAATGCCGAGTGAATGGCCGGGCTTCGGCTATGGTCGATGGGGTCACCGAGTACCGCATAAGAATCCAGTTGCGATTGCTCGACCACCCGCACCGGCCGCGCCTCAATCTCGAGGCTCAAGGCATCGAAGCGCAGTAGATCGACTTCGACGCGACTTCCGGCCGCAAGGTTTGCCCACTCGGGAATACGAACCGTTGCAGGAACCCGGGCCAGTCTTACGACACCATCATGACGAGTCAAGCTACCCATTTCCTTGAGTGATTTGGATGCCAAGACCGCATCCCACGACTCCCCGGTGAGTCCGGACTCGAGTCCAAGCCAACGCAGAGACCAATAGCGCTCCATGCGCGACTGAAAATCGGCGTATCGATCGTAACGACCGTCGAAATGCGCGAGGTCTGCAAAGAGTTGCGCATCGCCCATTCGAAAGGGGGATCGTCCATGGCCCAAGATACCCAGTAGTTGCCATTGATTGACCAGGTCGGCATAGCGTCGTATCGGCGAAGTCGACCAGGCATAACTCGACACCCCCAATCCCTGATGGGGCCCGGGCTGAGTCTGCATTCGCACGCGCCCAAGCGACATACTTCGATACATCCTAGGTCGCTGTCCCATAGCCAGTTGCTCACCCCAAATCACATTGGTGAGAATCATGAACTCGGACACCAAGACATCGAGGGGAGAGCCGCGCCGACGCTGAGAAAGGATCGGTCTGCCCCAGCCCCACAATTTCGAATCGAGTCTGGCCTGATCCCACTCCACATCGAGCTGAAAATCGACACGGTTCTTTGGCTCGGGGCGGCCTCTGGCCTGCTCTCGGTCCCCCCGAAGCCGCTGGGCCAAGCGGGCCAGCGTTTGAAGCCCATGCCAAGGAAGCGCCGATGCACTCTCGACCGCATCGGGCTCGAGCAATTCCTCCCAGTCGCCATGGCGAAGATTGGCCTGCACCCATACGCGCTCGACCCTAGAGAAGTGAGCAATTCGATGGCCCTGCGAATCAAAATCAATATAGAGAGACACCGCTGGGTTCCACCGCTCTGCGTCAAGAGAGACCAGCCCGACCACCGCCGGGGCGAGCATAGTGAACTTCTCGCCTGGAAAGTACGCCGTCGAGGCCCTCTCGCGGGCCCCCGCCGCAATCTCATCGCCGAATTCAATGAGAAGCCCTGGCGCGGCGATGTGCACACCGACCCGAACCGAGCCCTCCTCGAGCGAGGTCAGTGAGAAGGCGTCGTCCACCTCGGTGGTCGATGCATCATCGATTGAATAGGCATGGGCAGATGCCTCGGGCAACTGCTCCAAAAGGGCCGCTCGCCGCGACTCAAGCCGCTCAAGCACAGCCGAATCGGTGTCCACCCGGGGCCCACCCCCGAAACACCCTTGAATAAACCGAGCACGATCCAGACCGCCTGCACTTGGCAGCGCACCCCGTCTCATTTAGAGCGACTCCACCGAGACTTGCAGCCGATGGGCGGCCTGCTCCAGTGCCTTGAAATTCATCGACTGCCGATCCGGTGCAACGAGCAAATCAAGCGCCTCAGAGGAAATAGACTCGGGCAGTCCCTCACCCGATACGATCGCCTCCACGAGGGCCGCCTGTTGACGGGCGATCTCCTCACGTTTCGCCATGGTGGCTTTCGCTGCGGTCAGTGTCTCCTCGGGTGCTGCCCGATAGGTCTGCCTGCCTTTACGATAAAAGTACATCGGCGCTGCGTGCAGGGCGAGCATCAATCCAAAACACTCCACCACACCGACCTTCTCACCGAATACCTCTCTCGCAAAAGCGTCGGCGTGAAATTCATCTGTGGGCGCGCATGCATGGAGAAAATCGATATCGAGCGACTCGGCCACTCGCTGCGCACCCTCCCAAAGAACGGCAGGTGCTGGTGCCTGAAACCGCAGGGCCACCTGATTGGCCTTGATCTTGATACGGCGGCCGGAGTCAAGGGTCACCTGCAGGCTCGTATCAGACTCGCTGAGGATTTCGGCCGTCTTGAAACTCCCCGACTCCTCGAAGACAACATGCATCAGCCCGCAGACCTCTTGCCGAGAGAGTCGAGCAGTTTTTCGTGAATGCCGCCAAAACCACCATTGCTCATTACGAGAATAGCGTCTCCCGCTCGAGCCTCACTCACAATGGCATCGACCATCGGGTTCAGATCACCGAATACCCTGGATTGATCCTGAATGGGCCCAAGTGCCTCGGAGAGATCCCATCCGAGGCCCCCGTCGAAACCAAAAACACAATCCGCTCCACGCAAGGAGTTGGCCAATCTCGACCGCATCACGCCCATTTTCATCGTGTTTGAGCGTGGCTCCAATACCGCCAAGATTCGAGTGTTCTTGCCAATTTGGTCTCGAAGGCCAGACAGCGTTGTCTCGATGGCAGTCGGATGGTGGGCAAAGTCATCGTAGACAGAAATGCCCCCCACCTCCCCGCGCTTCTGCATTCGGCGCTTGACTCCTTGAAAAGTCGCCAAAGCAGCAAGGCTGGCCTGAACATCCACTCCGGCCGCCCGGGCGGCAACGATCGCAGCCACAGCATTGGCCCGATTGTGGGCGCCCCAGAGGGGGCTGCGAACCGACGCCACGGAACGGCCATCATGAATCAGTTCAAAGACCTCGCATCCATCGGATGATTTCGATGCACCCGACTGCCATCCCCCTGCGTGGTTAAACCATTCCAAGTGCGACCAGAGCCCCCGATCAAGCACCTTTTGGATGGATTCGGACTCACCATTCGCAACCACCGTGGCTTTCGTTGGCAGACAACGAATCCAGTGGTGAAACTGGGTCTCGATGGCGTCCAGGTCGGGAAAGATGTCGGCATGGTCGAATTCAAGATTGTTGATCACTGCGATCTCAGCAGGGTAGTGAAGAAACTTAGAACGCTTGTCGAAAAAGGCAGTGTCGTATTCATCGGCCTCAATCACGAACCAGTTACCGGGATGCCCCGCCCGAGCGGACTGTCCAAAATCCTCCGGAACGCCTCCGATAAGAAACCCTGGGTGGGCACCAGCAGACTCCAAAAGCCATGCCACCAGCGAACTGGTTGTGGTTTTCCCATGGGTGCCGGCCACCGCAATCACTCTGCGGTCTCGAAGCAAGTGGGTGTGCATCCATTGCGGCCCCGAGACCATCGGGGCGGAGGAATTGAGAATCTTCTCGACGATGGGGAGGCCTCGCCGCGCGACATTTCCAACAACCCAGAGATCGGGTCGGATGGCGAACTGATCATCGTCAAAGCCTTCGATCAGACCAATGCCGGCAGCCTCTAGCTGGCTACTCATCGGTGGATAAACCTGGCTGTCACAGCCGGTTACACGATGTCCGAGTGATTGTGCAATTTGTGCGAGACCGCCCATGAAAGTCCCGCAAATACCGATGATATGAAGGTGCATACGGGATTGTAGCGAGGGGATAATGAAGACATGACAAATCTTCGCGATGAAATTGCCCAGTCAGCCGCCCAACTCATCGCGCAAGAGGGATTGGGTTACGAGCAAGCCAAGCGCAAAGCAGTCGCAAGGGTGACCGGTGGCCGAATGACTGCGGCGGCCGCGCGCCGCTGCCTTCCCGACAACGAATCCATCGAGTCAGCACTTCGGGAGCACCTCGCAATATTTGAAGGCGAGGGGCATGAAGAGAGGCTCCAGGAAATGCGTCAGAGCGCGCTTCGCTTGGCTGAGTTGCTCGCCGACTTCGAGCCATGGGTCGGGGGCGCGGTGATCAGCGGCACAGCCACGGAGTTCACAGAATTGCACCTGGTGATTCGAAGGGCCGAAGCCAAGGAGGTCGCGATCTTTTTGATCAATCAAGGTATTCGTTGCGAGCCATTTGTTTGGAGCCATGCGCCTGGGCGCTCTGAGGAGGAGGGGCTCTGGCTTGACTGGGAGTCTTGGGGCGCTCGACTGCGTTTTGGCCATGACCCCCAGCTGCTCAAGAAGTCCCGTGCCATCTCCGCTCAGCAGCTTCGCGACCTCCTGCCGCTGCCCTCGGTCGCCCCATGAACCGCCGCCAGGCACTCGCGCTTGCTGTTGCCGGAGGCTTGGCCGGCGGAATCGGCATCGGGGTCTGGCGCTATAAGGCCAAACCATCTATAGAGAATGCCGACTGGCTTTTTGAACTCGAATTGCCCGGGCCAGATGGCCAGGTCACCCGACTTTCCCAGCATCGTGGGCCCCTGACAGTCGTCAATTTCTGGGCAACCTGGTGTGCGCCCTGCATTGAGGAGATGCCGGAACTGTCAAGCCTCCACACGGAGTGGCAATCTGGTCCTGCCAAGTTTGTTGGCTTGGCGGTCGATTCCCCCAGCCAAGTCAGGAGCCATCTAGAGGAGCGGCCCGTCTCCTACCCCATCGCGATCATTGGAGCGGCCGGAACGGAGCTCTCCAAGCGGCTAGGGGCCAGCATTGATGCCCTTCCTTTTACTGCACTGATCGATTCAAAGGGACAGGTTCGACGGGTAAAGCTCGGCCGAATACGGGAAGAAGAGCTAAGAAACTGGATAAAAGAAGAAAGTTAGACGAAGTTTGATTTGGAGTACACTCGCGACATGGGGTTTTCATCTTTCACTCCGTGGTAGCGCGGCTCTTCTGGGTTCTTCACGGCCCCAATCTCAACCGACTCGGTCTGCGGGAGCCGGAAATCTATGGCTCCACCACTCTCGACGAGATCAACCGTCGACTCCATTCCGTAGCGCTGGCGGAGGGGGCCGCGTTGGACTGTCACCAACACAACCACGAGGGCGGTCTGGTCGATCTCATACATCAGGCCGCAGCGCGTGGCGTGCACGGAATTGTTATCAATCCAGCCGCCTACACGCACACCTCAATTGCCATGCGCGACGCCCTGGCAGCCGTTGCAATCCCATTTGTTGAGGTTCACATCAGCAATGTTCACCGCCGGGAGCCATTCAGGCACCAGTCCTACTTCTCAGACCTGGCCGAGGCAGTGATCTGTGGGCTCGGCCCAGAGGGCTACGAGGCCGCACTCAGATTCCTGATCCGCCGCGGCCAGAAATCCTAGCGGCCGTTGGCCGGTCCAAGACACCAGCAGAGGAAACACCATGGATCTAAGAAAACTAAAGACCTTGATCGATCTTGTCGCCGAGTCGAATATTGCCGAGCTTGAGATCACCGAGGGCGAGGGCAAAGTGCGAATCGTCAAGTCCTCACCGAGCCCGGCGCCAATGGCCACTCATCCCATGGCTTACGCGCCAGCACCTGCCGTGGGGGGGATGCCTCCTGGCTCGACCCCCCAGCCGCAGCCTCCTGGGCCCCTCGCGACACCGCCGGTCACTGGCTCAGAGGGCACTGTCGGAGTCGAGGTGGCTTCGGCCAATGCCCTCACCTCACCAATGGTGGGAACGTTTTACCGCGCAGCGGCGCCCGGCGGCGAGCCCTTCGTCTCTGTCGGGGACACCGTCACACTGGGGCAAACGCTTTGCGTCATTGAAGCAATGAAGCTCATGAACGAAGTGCCCTCGGATCGGGCCGGCGTGGTCAAGGAGATTCTCGTTGAGAACGGGCAAGCTGTGGAGTTTGGTCAAGCCCTCTTTGTCATCGCCTAGGTTCTAGTCATGCCACTCTTCGAGAAGGTTCTAATCGCCAACCGCGGCGAAATTGCCCTACGAATTCAGCGGGCCTGCCGAGAACTGGGCATCAAGACGGTGGTGGTTCACTCCACCGCCGATCGCGAGGCCAAGTACGTCAAGCTCGCCGACGAGTCTGTCTGCATCGGGCCACCGCCCTCAAGGGAGAGTTATCTCAACATCCCAGCCATCATTGCCGCGGCAGAGGTCACCGATGCAGAGGCAATACACCCAGGCTACGGATTCCTGTCCGAGAACGCGGACTTTGCAGAGCGCGTTGAGAGGAGCGGCTTTAGATTTATCGGACCCAGCCCCGAAGTCATCCGAATGATGGGCGACAAGGTTGCCGCCAAGAGAGCGATGATCGCGGCTGGGGTGCCTTGCGTTCCCGGGTCAGAGGGCGCGCTTCCAGACGACCCAAAGGAGATCGTCCGCACAGCCCGCTCTGTTGGCTACCCGGTGATCATCAAGGCATCCGGCGGCGGCGGCGGGCGGGGTATGCGCGTGGTTCATACGGAGGCGGCTTTGTTGCATGCCGTCAATACCACCAAGGCGGAGGCCGCTGCGGCATTCAACAACCCAGAGGTCTACATGGAGAAGTTTCTGGAGAACCCTCGGCACATCGAGATCCAGATTCTTGCCGATCACTATGGCAACGTCATCCGCCTTGGCGAGCGCGACTGCTCTATGCAAAGGCGGCATCAGAAGGTTCTCGAGGAGGCGCCAGCCCCCCAATTGCCCGCGAAGTTAAGAGAGAAGATTGGGCAGCGATGCGCCGAGGCCTGCAAGAAGATTGGTTATCGGGGTGCGGGAACCATTGAGTTTCTCTACGAGCAGGGTGAATTTTATTTCATTGAAATGAACACCAGGGTTCAGGTGGAGCATCCCGTCACCGAGCTCATAACGGGCATTGATATCGTTCAGCAACAGATCCGGGTGGCCAGCGGAGAGCGATTGGCCCTTCGCCAGAAAGACGTCGAGTTCAGGGGCCATGCCATCGAATGCCGAATCAATGCCGAAGACCCATTTCGTTTTACACCCTCACCCGGGCGGATCCTGGCATGGCATATGCCGGGAGGTCCGGGCATTCGGGTCGACTCCCATGCCTATGCCAATTACGTAGTCCCTCCCCACTACGACTCCATGATCGGAAAGATCATCTGTTACGGAGACACCCGAGAGCAGGCCATTGCACGAATGACGATTGCCCTGTCGGAGATGGCGGTCGACGGGATTCAGACCAATCTTCCCTTGCACCGGCGCATCATGCGCGACACGCACTTTCAGGAGGGCGGCACCAGCATCCACTATCTTGAGTCGATGCTCACCGATCTCAACTGATATGGCCCATGGGGTCCGGTTTGTGCTGTCGGAGGCGGACGCCTTTGGGGAGAGTGCCTCAGAGGAGTGGCTTGAGGAGCTCAGCGACGAGTTGTTGGCCCAGCCTGGTTGCTTGTCTGTCACCGTCGATGACTGCCTTGCACACGCCAAGGCAGAGCGCCCAATTTTTGGCGAGCCCGGCTCGCCACAGTCGATGCGTCCATGGGGCATGTCCCAGTTCACTGTTCTGCTCTCCGACGATTTCTCGCCGACGAACTGGTGGGCCCAAGTCCAACGATCACTCCCAGCCCTTGGCCGAGTGGCCGCCGAGCCCTTCGAGTGGGCCGATACCGACTGGGTCCTGCAGTCGCAATCACAGTTTCAACCGATTGAGATCAGTCCTCGGCTCTGGGTCGGCCCCCACTGGCACGAGGTACCCGCTCAGTGGCAAGCGCCTGGTGCACTGGCCCTGCGAATCGATCCTGGTCGGGCATTCGGCACCGGCGGGCACGCGACCACGCGACTCTGTCTTCAGGCACTCGATCAACTTGTTCACCCCGGGATGCGTGTTCTCGATCTTGGCTGTGGTTCTGGAATTCTTGCCATCACGGCCCGGCGCCTGGGTGCCGATTATGTTGCAGCGGTGGACATCGATGATGTGGCGCTCGAGACAACGCGGCAAAATATGAGACTCAACGGGCTTTCGACTCTCGATATTGCGGTTTTACACGCCAGCCAGCCGATGTCCGAGGATTTTGATCTGGTAGTGGCCAACATTCTTGCCCAGCCCCTTAAGTTGATGGCGCCACTGATCTGGTCCCTCACTCGGCCCAAGGGAGTTTTCTTGATCGCTGGGCTCCTCTCGCGTCAGGTCGACGAGGTCTTGTCTGCCTACACTTCAGCGGCACCCGCTGAAGCGGAGCCCCCACGCGTTATTGCCCAGCTGGATGACTGGGCCCTGTGTGGAAATTCGTCACCTTTCCAGTATCAATCCTTCATTAGGAACCAGTCGCCATGAGCATTGCCATTAGCGGCAGCATTGCATTTGACACCATCATGGTCTTCGAGGGCCGCTTCGCTGACCATATCTTGCCGGACCAGGTGCAGATGCTCAATGTCGCCTTTCTCGCCCCGACGATGCGCCAGGAGTTCGGGGGCTGCGCGGCCAATATCGCGTACGGGCTTCGTTTGCTGAACACCGATGTCCTTGTCTTGGGTGCCCTTGGAAGCGACGGCGAGGCCTACCTCAGTCGACTCAAGAGTCTGGGCATCGACACCTCAGCCATCGTTGAGAAGCCCGACTGCTACACCGCCCAGGCATTTATCACCACCGACCTGGCCGACAATCAGATCACGGCTTTTCATCCTGGTGCGATGAACCATGCCCACGAGTCTCAGCTCGAGGGTCGCAGCCCTCGCCTGGGCATCGTCTCCCCCAACGGTCGGGATGCCATGGTCCAACACGCCCAGGCCTTCAGTGACCGTGGCGTTCCATTTGTCTTCGATCCTGGCCAGGCAATGCCTGTTTTTTCTGGCGAGGAGTTACGCCAGCTCATTCGTTCCGCAACCTGGCTAACGGTCAATGAGTATGAGGCAGAGATGCTCTGCCGTAAGACCGGTCTTGCCCTCTCCGATCTCTGCGAATCCCTCCAGCCCCACCCGCTCGGTGGGGTCATCGCGACGCTTGGCGCCCAGGGGGCCGATATCCATACCAGAGGTAGAGCCCCCACCCGTGTCGAGGCGATGCCCATTGGGCAGGCCGTCGCTCCCACCGGCTGCGGCGATGCTTTTCGCGCCGGCCTCCTCTATGGCTTATCGGCTCAAATGTCACTTCAACGGGCTGTCTGCATCGCCGCGGTGATGGGAGGCATTAAGATTCAATCGCGAGGTGGTCAGAATCACGTGGTGACTGAAACCCAGGTCCTCGAGATGGTGTCCAAGCATTATCCTTTCGCCTAGGCCAGGAGAACCGCATGCAAGCTCAACATCCAAACACAAACTCACCGTCAAGCTCTGTCGTTGCTCCGACAGTCGGTCGAGCAGGGCTCAGACTCTTTCTCATTGGATCACTTTTCCTCACGGGTTGCGCCACCCAGTCCAATTCGGGAAGCGTGTATCGCTCGGGCGAGACCCAGGTGGAACAGGTGGTTCGAATGGGCGTGGTCGAGAGCGTTCGAGAAGTCACCGTTCAGCGCGATAGCAAGGGCGCCGGCATAGCTGCTGGTGCAGTCGTTGGCGGCATAGCAGGCTCCGGTGTGAGCGACAACAAACGCAGCAGCGCCATCGGTGGAGTGCTTGGCGCACTCGGTGGAGCGATCGCCGGGCAGATGATCGAGGAACAAGGCAATCGCCGCCCGGGGCTCGAGATCATGATCAAGTTGGACTCAGGGGAGCGACGGGCCATTGTCCAAGAGGCCGACGTCCCGATCCGTGCTGGTGATCGCGTTCGGCTCATTGGCTCGGGCACGACGGTCCGGGTAGCGCCGGTCCAGTAGTTTCATTCGATGGGCCCCAGGGGTCGCCACTGGGTCCCCACCCTCTGCGCCCCTTGCATGATCAAGTGACGGCGGGCTCTCTCCGAGGCGCCCAGGCGGGCCTCTAGATCAGGAACAACACGCGGTTGAGACCTCGATCGATCTCGTCGTGGGCCGCCAGGACCACCTGGATCAACAGAAACACCACGACAGGGGAGAAGTCCAGGCCCTGGGGCTTGCCCTTATGTAGCAATTGACGAATGGGCCCGACCATGGGCTCGACCATTGCAGCCAAGACTGGCCTCACCGCCTCGGCTGCGGGGCTCGCGCCGAACCAACTCATCAAGACATGGGCAATGAGCAAGAAAACCAGAAAGCGAAGCCACCAGCCAATCATCCAAACCAGTGCCAACAATAGAAATCCTGGGCCAGCAGGGAGACCCCATGGTCCCTCGCCAGATATCTGATCCGCAAAGAGGGTGGCCTTAAAGCCAACGGCCACCAGGGTTACCAAAAATGCAGCAAGCAAGGAGGCCCAGTCCAGTAACCCCGGCGAACTCATTGCCCGTCGTAGAGGCAACACAATCCAGTTGGTTAACTTAAAGCAGAGTTGACTCAATGGATTGTGGGCCGGAAGACGAAGCCACTGGAGATAGGCACGCATTAGACAACCCACGCAGATGAGCCCCGCGAGTGCCTTGACGATCATCCAGATTAAATCAGCCATAAGAAGACAAAAAAGGCCCCGCCTTTATCGGGCGAGGCCTCCTCGATTCAAAAGTTTCCGAACCGAACTTACGGACGACCACCGACTGGGAAAGGCCAGGTGCTTGAAATCGGCGCTGCAGCAGGTGCGACGACTTTCTTGGCAGCAGGCTTCTTAGCAGCTTTCTTCGCAGCAGGCTTCTTAGCGGCCTTTTTGGCAGCAGGCTTCTAAGCAGCATTATTGGCAGCATTCTTAGAAGAAGGCTTATTAGAAGACTTCTTAGAAGCAGGATTGTAAGAAGAGTTGTTAGAGGATAAATATAG